>NZ_CAKAKP010000003.1:0-60036 GCF_916700555.1 Streptococcus sp. Marseille-Q5112 | reverse complement strand
GTTTATCGTAGGTAGTTCTGTTGGATTAATCCCATTCGTGGACTAGATAGGAGAAATTATGACAATTATTGGCAATTCCTATACTTTGAAATTTTGAAAAAATTTGAAATTGAAGAATCATATCTTTCGAATTGAGGTGGAATGAATTGAATCTTTGTTAGAAATACTTATTACAGTATGAAGGCGGTTAGCCTTATTTTTTTGTTACCAATTGACGGAAAATTTTACAGGGTAAATAAGCTATTTCATTCGTAAAATCTAAAGCATTTATTTGAGACAACGAACTCTTTTTATAGTATAATGATGGTTGTAGATTGAATATATCAAAATATATATCGAAGTATTTTTGTTTCTTGTAAGTTTATCATAGTGAGGAAGCAAAATGCTTCTTCTATTTTGAAATGGATAAAATAATAGAGAGGATATAGAATGAAAAAATTTTTTGGAGAGAAGCAGCATCGTTTTTCCTTACGAAAGTTGGCGATTGGTCTTGTGTCTGCTTCAATTTCGAGCTTATTTTTTGTGTCCATTGCTAGCAGTGGGACTGTATTTGCTCAAGAAAATGTATCTGTTCACTACAAATACGTGACGGATACAGAACTGAGTAGTCATGAGAAGGACTTGATTGTAAAGGATTTTCCTAATATTGCTGAAGATAGTGAGAGTACCTATTATCTAGTCTACCGTATGGATGAGAAAGCCCAACTAGGTCAGTTGCCTCATACCGGTGAGCACAATAATCTGGTTACCGCCCTTACTGGTGGAGCCCTCGCTTCGATTGGACTCCTCATTTTTGCTGTTTCGAGAAAGAAAGGCAATAAGAAAGCATTGTTGAAGGTTGTTTTGATAACAGGCGTGGGGAGCGGTTTGGTCTCTTCGGTTCAGGCTATTGAAAATCAGCTTTTGCTACAATACAATCAAGAATATCAATTATCCCAAGGAGATAGTCTGCCTCTGCCAAGAGTCCTGTCAGGTTATACCTATCTAGGCTATATTAAGCAAGACAAGAAAATTAATCAGTTAGAAACTGTTGCTAGAGATCAGAAACTAGACGATACGGTTCACCCTCATTTCCAGTCCAATGAAGGTGGGCAAAATGTAAGAGATGAGCGGAAAAATCCGTCTCCAACAAGCCCTGCTGACAAGTCAATCCCTTCTCAAGATTCACCCAATCAAAAGCCGTCTGGTATTGCTAGTGTGGATCCTCATGACGAAGTCTTGGCTGGTCGTTTAAATAAACCAGAGCTCCTATACAAAGACCAAGAGATTGAAACCAAGCTAGACTTTGCTGAAGTGGTTCAAGAGAATCCAGATTTAATTGAGGGAACAATTCGTGTCAAACAAGAAGGTCATGTTGGGAAGAAGGTTGAGGTTGTTCGTATTTTCACTGTTGAAAACCAAGAAATTACTCGTGAGATCCTCTCGACCAAGGTAGAGAAATCCTTGCCACGTATAGTAGAGAAGGGGACTAAGAAGGCAGTTGCTCCGAGTGAAGCACCTCAGTCTGCAAGAAAAGGAGAGCCTGAGACTCAGGCCTCATTACCAGAATATACAGGCACTCAGTCTGGAGCAATAGTCGAACCCGAGAAAGTAGCTCCACAACCAGAGTACAAGGGAACTCAAGCTGGTGCCATCGTCGAACCGGAGACTCAGCCTTCCCTGCCAGAATATAAAGGTGAGCAATCTGGTGCAATAGTTGCCCCTGAGAAAACTGATAAACCATCCTATACAGGCACTCAGTCCGGTGCTATTGTCGAACCTGAGCAAGTTGCCCCACAGCCAGAGTACAAAGGGATTCAACCAGGTGCCATTGTAGAACCAGAAACGGCTGATAAACCATCCTATACAGGTACCCAGTCCGGAGCGGTTGTTGAACCAGAGAAAGTAGCTCCACAACCAGAATACAAGGGAACTCAAGCTGGTGCCATCGTCGAACCGGAGACTCAGCCTTCCCTGCCAGAATATAAAGGTGAGCAATCTGATGCAATAGTTGCCCCTGAGAAAACTGATAAACCATCCTATACAGGCACTCAGTCTGGAGCGATTGTTGAACCAGAGCAAGTAGCTCCGCTACCTGAATATCAGGGAACTCAAGCTGGTGCTATCGTCGAACCAGAGACCCATGCTTCCTTACCAGAATATAAAGGTGAGCAATCTGGTGCAATAGTTGCCCCTGAGACAAATGAAAAACCAGAATATACAGGAATTCAATCTGGAGCCATCGTCGAACCAGAAACGGCTGAGAAGCCATCCTATACAGGTACCCAGTCCGGAGCGGCTGTTGAACCAGAGCAAGTAGCTCCACAACCAGAGTACAAGGGAACTCAAGCTGGTGCCATCGTCGAACCGGAGACTCAGCCTTCCTTGCCAGAATATAAAGGTGAGCAATCGGGAGCTGTTGTAGCCCCTGAGACAGCCGACAAACCAGAATATACAGGCATCCAATCTGGAGCAATAGTCGAACCAGAACAGGCACCATCGAAACCATCTTATACAGGCACCCAATCGGGAGCAATAGTTGAACCCGAACAAATTGCCCCTCTTCCAGAATATACTGGCAATATTGAGCAAGCAAAACCAGAAAATCCGGCTGAAAAACTAAAAGAAAAAGATCCAGAAAAAACACTTGAATTAAGAAATGTTTCTGATCTGGAGTTGTATAGTCAGACCAATGGTACTTACAAACAACATGTTTCTTTAGACAGTGTTCCAAGTAATATAGACACTTACTTTGTTAAGGCAAAATCGTCGTCATTCAAAGATGTCTATCTACCTGTCGCTTCAATAACTGCAGAAATAAAAAATGGACAATCAGTTTATAAAATCATAGCCAAAGCTGAGAAACTCCAGCAAGAGCTAGAAAATAAATATGTCGATAATTTCACCTTCTATCTCGCAAAAAAGGCTACAGAAGAAACAACAACCTTCACTTCCTTTAGCAACTTGGTTAAAGCTATCAACAAGAATCTCTCTGGAACCTATCATTTAGCGGCTAGCTTGAATGCCAACGAAGTGGAGTTGGGACCTGATGACAGATCTTACATCAAGGGCACCTTTACTGGTCAGTTGATTGGTGAAAAAGATGGCAAGCATTATGCTATTTACAACTTGAAAAAGCCTCTTTTTGAAAGCTTGAGAGGGGCCATAGTAGAAAAGTTGAGCCTAAAAAATGTCTCTATTTCTGGTAAAGATGATATCGGTTCATTAGCCAATGAAGCTACGGATAACACAAAGATTAAGCAAGTTCATGTCGATGGTGTTCTGGCTGGGGAACGTGGTATCGGTGGTTTGTTGGCTAAGGCAGACCAATCAAGCATCACAGAGAGCAGTTTTAAGGGAAGAATTGTTAATACTTACGAAACGACTGCGGCATACAATATTGGTGGTTTGGTCGGTCATTTGACAGGAGGCAGAGCTTCACTGACTAAGTCAAAAGCGACAGTAGCCATTTCCTCCAACACGAATAGTTCAGATCAGACTGTTGGTGGGATAGCAGGTCTAGTAGACCAAGATGCGCATATACAGGATAGCTATGCTGAAGGTGATATCAACAATGTCAAGCACTTTGGTAGAGTTGCGGGTGTGGCTGGATATTTGTGGGATCGAAAGACGAATGAGGAACAGCATGCAGGAAGATTGACCAATGTACTAAGTGATGTCAATGTAACCAACGGGAATGCTATTACCGGTTACCACTATAATGAAATGAAGGTGGCTAATACATTCAGCAACAAAGCTAATAGAGTCTACAATGTCACCTTGGTCAGGGAAGAAGTCGTCAGCAAGGAATCATTTGTAGAAAGAGGAACAATTTTAGATGCTTCTGAAGTGACGAATAAAAAAGCAGAAATCACTCCTCTCACCCCTCCAATAGTGGAGCCCCTTTCAACAAGTGGTAGTAAAGAAAGTGATTTTTCTAAGGTGAAGTATTATCAAGCTCAGCGCGCCTTGGCTTATAAAAATATTGAAAAATTGCTACCTTTCTACAACAAGGCAACCATCGTCAAATACGGAAACCTAGTTAACGAGAACAGTCATTTATATCAAAAAGAACTCTTGTCAGCAGTCATGATGAAGGATGACCAAGTCATCACAGATATTGTTTCCAACAAACAGACTGCAAACAAACTCTTGCTCCATTACCAGGATCATTCCTCTGAAACATTCCAGCTCAAGTACCAGACTGATTTTGGTAGGTTAGCAGAATATAGTCTAGGAGATACGGGGATTCTCTATACGCCAAACCAATTCTTGTATAATCAAGAAACGATTATCCAGCAAGTCTTACCAGAATTGAAGAAGGTAAATTATCATTCAGATGCTATTAGAAACACACTTGGTATTTCACCAAAAGTGAAGCAAACCGAGCTCTATCTAGAAGAGCAGTTTGCTAAAACGAAGGAGCATCTAGAAGAAAGTCTGAGAAAACTCTTGTCAGCGGATGCTGGTCTAGTGGAAAACAATCAAGTAATGACAGGTTACATCGTAGATAAAATCAAGCGCAACAAGGAAGCCTTGCTTCTTGGTATGAGCTACTTGGAGCGTTGGTATAACTTTAGCTATGGTCAGGTTAATATTAAAGACCTGGTCTTGTATCACCTTGATTTCTTTGGAAAAGGAAATGCATCTCCGTTAGATACTTTGATTGAGTTAGGGAAATCAGGATTTAATAATCTGCTTGCTAAGAATAACGTTGATACTTATGGTATCAGTCTTGCCAGCCATCATGGAACGACAGATTTGTTTAGCACGCTAGAAAATTACCGAAAAGTCTTTTTACCAAACACTAGCAACAATGACTGGTTTAAAAAACAGACCAAAGCTTTCATCGTCGAAGAAAAATCCACTATTGCAGAGGTCAAAGCCAAGCAAGAGCAAGCAGGGACTAAGTATTCTATCGGAGTTTATGACCGAATTACTAGTAGTACTTGGAAATACCGCAATATGGTCTTGCCTCTCCTTACCTTGCCAGAAAGATCAGTCTTTGTCATCTCAACCTTGTCTAGCCTAGGATTTGGAGCTTACGATCGCTACCGCAACAGCGACTATAAGGCTGGAGATGAACTCAATAAGTTTGTTGAAGATAATGCGCGTGAAACAGCCAAGCGTCAGCGAGATCACTACGATTATTGGTATCGTATTTTAGATAATGAGGGACGTGAAAAACTCTATCGTACGATCCTGCTTTATGATGCCTATAAGTTTGGTGATGATCATACTGAAGGAAAGGCTTCAACAATCGCAGACTTTGAGAATTCAAATCCTGCAATGCAACATTTCTTTGGACCAGTTGGTAACAAGGTGGTTCATAATCATCACGGTGCATACGCAACAGGAGATGGTGTCTATTATATGTCTTACCGTATGTTGGATAAGGATGGCGCTATTACGTATACCCATGAGATGACCCATGATTCAGATCAGGATATCTATCTTGGTGGCTATGGTAGAAGAAGTGGTCTTGGTCCTGAGTTCTTTGCTAAAGGCTTATTACAAGCTCCAGATCATCCAAATGATGCAACCATTACCATTAACTCAATCTTGAAACATTCAAAATCAGATAGCATGGAAGGATCCCGTCTACAAGTCTTAGATCCGACGGAACGATTCAAAGATGCATCCGATCTCCAGAAATACGCTCATAATATGTTTGACCTCATCTATCTGTTGGAATATCTTGAAGGGCAATCGATCGTTAAGAAACTGAATGTTTCCCAGAAAATGGAAGCTCTTAGAAAAATTGAGAACCACTATCTAACAGATCCAGCAGACGGAAATGATGTTTATGCTACTAATGTTGTGAAAAATTTGACTGAAGATGAAGCTAAAAAATTGACGAGCTTTGAGAGTTTGATTGACAATAATATTCTTTCGGCTCGTGAGTATCAAGCTGGCACATATGAGAGAAATGGCTATTTTACGATTAAACTCTTTGCACCAATCTTTTCAGCATTGAGCAGTGAGAAAGGAACTCCTGGGGATCTTATGGGGCGCCGGATAGCTTATGAACTCTTAGCTGCTAAAGGATTTAAAGAAGGTATGGTCCCATATATTTCCAACCAATATGAAGAAATTGCTAAACAAAATGGTCAGACAATCAACCTCTACGGTAAAAAGCAAGGATTAGTGACAGATAAGCTTGTTTTAGAAAAGCTATTTGGTGGTCAGTATTCATCTTGGGCAGCCTTTAAAAAAGCTATGTATCAAGAGCGCGTTGCTCAGTTTGATCATTTGACTAAAGTTACTTTTAAAGATCCGACGCAATCATGGATGAGCAATGCCACGAAAACCATTCAAAGAGTAAAAGAATTGCAAGAACTGATGGATCAAGCTGTTTTACAGGATGCGGAAGGTATGCGTTGGAGTGACTATAACCCAGAAACTGACAGTGCTGTCCATAAACTTAAGAGAGCAGTCTTTAAAGCCTACCTAGACCAAACAAATGATTTTAGAACTTCTATTTTTGCAAATAAAAAGTAATGAATTATAGAAGTTCCTAATCAGGATGAGAGGACTTTACTTCCTGACTGTCAGAACTTGTCGATTTTAACTAGCTTTTTTGTGAAAAATTGTGTAAAATAGAATAGATAAACGAGGGGAAACCTCGGAAAATTTAAAGGAGAATCCATCTAATGGTAAAATTGGTTTTTGCTCGCCACGGTGAGTCTGAATGGAACAAAGCTAACCTTTTCACTGGTTGGGCTGATGTTGATTTGTCTGAAAAAGGTACACAACAAGCGATTGACGCTGGTAAATTGATCAAAGAAGCTGGTATCGAATTTGACCAAGCTTACACTTCAGTATTGAAACGTGCGATCAAAACAACTAACTTGGCTCTTGAAGCTTCTGATCAATTGTGGGTTCCAGTTGAAAAATCATGGCGTTTGAACGAACGTCACTACGGTGGTTTGACTGGTAAAAACAAAGCTGAAGCTGCTGAACAATTTGGTGATGAGCAAGTTCACATTTGGCGTCGTTCATACGATGTATTGCCTCCAAACATGGACCGTGATGATGAGCACTCAGCTCACACTGACCGTCGTTACGCTTCACTTGACGACTCAGTTATTCCAGATGCTGAAAACTTGAAAGTGACTTTGGAACGTGCCCTTCCATTCTGGGAAGATAAAATCGCTCCAGCTCTTAAAGATGGTAAAAACGTATTCGTAGGAGCTCACGGTAACTCAATCCGTGCCCTTGTAAAACACATCAAAGGTTTGTCAGATGACGAAATCATGGATGTGGAAATCCCTAACTTCCCACCATTGGTATTCGAATTCGACGAAAAATTGAACGTAGTTTCTGAATACTACCTTGGAAAATAATTATAAATGATAAAAGGCAGGATTTATTCTGCCTTTTTTTTGTGAAGTGTCTCTCTATTTGTCTCACTTTATAAGGTGAGACGAATAGAGGAGATAATCAGTTTAGAATTTCGATATACTCCAGTCCCCAGCTTTCAATGGCATCTAGGACATCTTGAAATTTTCTCCCCATTTCAGTTAGACTGTATTCGACCCGTGGAGGAACTTCAGCATAGACCTTACGCTCCACGATTTTATCCTTTTCGAGCTGTCTGAGGTGTCGTGTTAGAATGGTTTGGGTAATGCCAGGAATCAGCCGTTGTAGTTCATTAAACCGCTTAGTTCCCGTACTGAGTTGATAGATGATGACTAGAGCCCACTTACCTGTTAGTACACGCTGTGTTGTGGCAAAAGGGCAAATTCCAAATTCACTGACTTTAGTTACCATTATTCCTCCAAATTTTTTTAAAAAATATTCTCTTATTTGTCAATAATAGTATCTTATTTGATACTAAATAATAATAAAGTGTCTACTTGTTTTTTTGTTAGTAGATGATAAAATTATATCATAAATAAAAGAAACGAGGAGTAACTCATGTCAGTAAATTTAGAAATTTTTAACGCGTATAACAATGGTCTTATAACAGGTAATTTTCCAGCTGTTTTTGAGACTATGGCAGATGATATCATCTGGCACCAGCCAGGTCAGAATAGTACTTCTGGTACAGTGGTTGGAAAAGAAGCTCTTGGAGTCCACTTAGCTCAATTTTCAGAAAAAACAAACGGTACCTTTAAAGTATTGACTAACTGGGTATCTGATAATACTGACCTTGTAGCAGCCAGTGTGACCTTTGTCGGAACTCGCCCAGATGGTGAGGAACTCAACATGAACGGTATTGATCTTTTCCGCATAGAAGATGGAAAAATCAAGGAAGTTTGGCTCTTTTCATCAGATCAAGCAGTAGAAGATGCTTTCTGGGGTTAGACAGTAAATTAATCTAGAATCTGAAATGAAATTTGATATATGGACCGTGATGATGAGCACTCAGCTCACACTGATCGTCGTTACGCTTCACTTGACGATTCAGTTATTCCAGATGCTGAAAACTTGAAAGTGACTTTGGAACGTGCCCTTCCATTCTGGGAAGATAAAATCGCTCCAGCTCTTAAAGATGGTAAAAACGTATTCGTAGGAGCTCACGGTAACTCAATCCGTGCCCTTGTAAAACACATCAAAGGTTTGTCAGATGACGAGATCATGGACGTGGAAATCCCTAACTTCCCACCATTGGTATTCGAATTCGACGAAAAATTGAACGTTGTTTCTGAATACTACCTTGGAAAATAATTTGTAAAAAGAAAGCCTAGGAATACCTAGGTTTTTCTTTTTATTCTAGTATCCAACTCTTCGAAAAAGCGTTATAATGATAGTAAAGAGTGACTTGTTTGTAAGAAAGAGAGAAGGACGATGGCTTATATTGAAATGAAACACAGCTACAAGCGTTACCAGGTTGGGGATACGGAGATTGTGGCTAATCGCGATGTGAATTTTGAAATTGAAAAAGGGGAGCTGGTCATTATTCTTGGCGCTTCAGGTGCTGGAAAATCAACCGTTCTCAATCTCCTAGGAGGTATGGATACCAATGATGAGGGGGAGATTTGGATTGATGGTGCCAATATTGCCAACTATAGTTCGCACCAACGAACAAACTATCGTCGTGAAGATGTAGGCTTTGTTTTTCAATTTTACAATCTGGTCTCCAATCTGACAGCTAAGGAAAATGTGGAGTTGGCTTCTGAAATCGTGACAGATGCCTTGAATCCTGAGCAGGTTTTGACAGATGTAGGTCTGGCTCATCGGATGAATAACTTTCCAGCCCAGCTTTCTGGAGGGGAGCAACAGCGAGTCTCCATTGCACGCGCAGTAGCCAAAAATCCAAAAATCCTCCTTTGTGATGAACCAACTGGAGCCTTGGATTATCAGACAGGCAAGCAAGTCTTGAAGATTCTCCAAGACATGTCTCGTCAAAAGGGAGCGACGGTAATCATCGTGACTCACAATAGCTCGCTAGCTCCTATAGCTGATCGCGTGATTCACATGCGTGATGCCACTGTTATGAGAGTAACAATCAATGAGAATCCACAGGCTATCGATACATTGGAGTATTAGCATGAAAAAAACATACCGAAAAGACTTGCTCCAGTCGGTGACTGCTTCCAAGGGACGCTTTTTATCCATCTTGACCTTGATGATGCTGGGGTCTTTAGCCCTAGTAGGTCTCAAAGTGACTAGCCCCAATATGGAACGTACTGCTGAGGATTATCTTCGTAAAGCAAATACCTTGGATCTGGCAGTGATAGCTGATTATGGCTTGGACAAAGAGGATCGAGACGAACTAAAGACCCTTCAAGGAGCAAGTGTTGAGTTTGGCTATATGGCAGACCTAACCGTTGAAAATAGTGAAGAAGCGGTTCGACTGTATTCTAAGCCAGAGGGAATTTCAACTTTTCAAGTGACAGAAGGGCGACTGCCAGAGGCTGATGGGGAAATTTCCTTGGCAGATTTCTGGAAAGACCGCTATCAGATTGGGCAGACTATCATCTTTAGCAAGAAAGAAGAAGGGAAGCCCGTCATAAAATCCCAATCTTTCACCATTACTGGATTTGTTCAGTCGGGTGAAATCCTTTCTAAAGAAGATTTAGGAGGAGCTAGTAGTGGAAATGGAAGCTTGGCTGGCTATGGAGTGATTTTACCCAGTCAGTTTGACTCAGATGTTTATAGCATTGCGCGTGTGCGCTATGATGATTTAAAAAATTTGGATGCTTTTTCATCAGACTATAGAAGCAAACGAGATCAACACCAGGAAGACTTACAAAACTTGCTTGCCGATAATGGTCAAAAAAGATTGGCAAGTATCAAAGCAAATGGGCAAAAGAGCTTGGAAGATGGAAAAGAGCAGCTCCAAACAGTTGAAAGTAACCTTCAAAAAGGCAAGAGTCAGTTAGAACAGGCTGAAGGTCGATTGAAAACGCAAGAAGAACAAGTGACCGCTTTGCCTGAGCCTCAAAAGAGTCAAGCCAAGGAGCAATTGACAAAAGCTAAGGAAGAATTGGCTACAGAAAAAGAAAAAATGGCTCAGACAGAGAGTAATCTAGCCAAGGAAAAAGAGAAGCTTGAACAACACCAGAAAGAGCTTGATGAACTGGCAGAGCCTACTTACCATGTATACAACCGCCAAACCATGCCAGGTGGTCAAGGCTATCTCATGTACAATAACGCTTCAGCAAGTATTCGTTCTGTTGGGAATATCTTTCCCGTGGTGCTTTATATGGTCGCTGCAATGGTAACCTTTACAACTATGACTCGCTTTGTGGATGAAGAGCGTACCAATGCTGGTATTTTCAAGGCCCTAGGTTACCAGAATAAAGATATTGTTGCCAAGTTTGTCCTCTATGGTTTTCTTGCAGGAACTGTGGGAACCGTTTTAGGAACGCTTCTAGGACATTATCTCCTTGCAGGCGTGATTTCGGATGTTATAACAGCTGGAATGGTCGTTGGGAAAAGTCAGGAGTATTTCTACTGGTCTTATAGCCTTCTTGCTCTAGCCTTGAGTTGGGTATCCAGTGTTTTGCCAGCTTATCTAGTGGCACGGAGGGAATTGCACGATGAAGCAGCCCAACTTTTGCTGCCCAAACCTCCCGTTAAAGGATCAAAGATTTTGCTGGAACGCTTGAGCTTTATTTGGAGTCGTTTGAGCTTCACTCATAAGGTTACGGCGCGAAATATTTTCCGTTATAAGCAACGGATGTTGATGACCATTTTTGGAGTTGCGGGTTCGGTTGCTCTCCTATTTGCAGGTCTTGGCATTCAGTCTTCTGTGGGAGGAGTTGTCGAGCGTCAATTTGAACAAATCCAGCAATACCAGATGATTGTAGCGGAAAAGAGCAGTGTAACGGAGCAAGAAAAAGCAGACCTAGAAAGTGCCTTGCAAGCTGAGCCTATCCATGCTTATCAAAAGATTTACTCTAAATCCATTGAAAAAGATTTCAAAGGAAAAGCAGGACTTCAGACTATCACCATAATGGTTACAAGCAGAGAAAATTTTAACCCCTTTATCGCATTAGAGGAAAATGGCCAAGAGGTGCAGGTCACAGATGGAGCAGTCGTGAGTCAAAAATTAGCTCAACTAGCAGGTGTTACGGTTGGAGACAAGCTGGAGCTTGATGGGAAAGAAATCAGGGTCGCGGCTATTTCTGAAAACTATGTTGGACACTTTGTTTATCTCAACCGAGCGACATACGAACAAGTCTACGGTACCAGTCCGAAAGACAATACCTACCTAGTAAAATTAAAAGAGCCAACACCATCCAATACGGAGAAAGAAGCTGCGGTCTTTATGAAAAAAACTGCTGTTTCTGGGGTGGTCCAAAATGCAACGGCTATCCACCTTTTTGAATCTGTAGCCAATTCTCTCAATAAAACCATGGCAATCCTTGTCCTTGTTTCCGTCTTGCTAGCCATTGTCATTCTTTACAATCTCACCAATATCAATGTGGCAGAACGTATCCGTGAACTTTCCACTATCAAGGTTCTCGGTTTCCATAATAAAGAAGTGACCCTCTATATCTACCGCGAGACCATGGTGCTTTCCTTTGTGGGGATTGTTCTCGGTTTGGTAGCCGGCTACTATTTACATCAATTTTTGATTCAAATGATCTCACCTGCCACCATACTTTTTTATCCACAGGTCAGCTGGGAAGTCTCTGCTCTTCCAATCGTCGCAGTGACTGTGATTTTAGCCTTACTGGGTTTCTTTGTCAATCACCACTTGAGAAAGGTGGATATGCTTGAAGCCCTGAAATCAGTAGAGTAGGTCAAGTTTTTAAAAAGTAAATCAGTTGACAAAGTCTCTGCTTCTTGGTAGAATAAGAACTGTCGTAAAGACAAATAACTTCTTCTTGGTTGCAGGCATGCCAACCTGTCACTCGGATGAAGCCAAATAAAAAGGAGAAACATCATGGCAATCTCAAAAGAGAAAAAAAATGAAATCATCGCACAATATGCACGTCACGAAGGTGATACAGGTTCAGTAGAGGTTCAAGTTGCTGTCCTTACTTGGGAAATCAACCACCTTAACGAACACATCAAACAACACAAAAAAGACCACGCTACTTACCGTGGATTGATGAAGAAAATCGGTCGCCGTCGTAACTTGCTTGCATACTTGCGTAAAAACGACGTTAACCGTTACCGTGAGTTAATCAACTCTCTAGGACTTCGTCGCTAATCTTGCGTCTAAAACGTTTCTATACTTCGTTGGCTTCGGCTTGATGTACCATTAGTACAATCTTCGCCTCGTCCGCCTAGTCTATAAACGTTTTATCCAGCAAGACTGGAGCTCTCTGACTTCAGAGGGCTTTTTGTTTTTATCTGCTTGCTTAGGCCGTGTTCAATTAACAAGATACAAAGGCCGTCAAAAGCACAAAGCAAAAATAGGAAAATTGACGAAGAAACTTCAGTTTCTAGGAGATTTTATCTTTTTTGCCAAGTGCTTAGGCCGTGTTCAATTGAGCATATCTTGATAAAGAAGCTACTCCATTGGGTAGCTTTTTTGTATGGATTTTAGCCCGGGCTCAAATCAGCTCTCTGACTTCAAAGGGCTTTTTTATTGAGGTTTTATCGGTCACAATTTTGGAGACTACAAAAACGAAGCTGGAGGAAATTTATTTTCGGGTAACGTTTTATCGGTCACAATTTTGGAGACTACAAAAACGAAACAGGAAAGATGCCTGAAACCGTAGAAGTTTTATCGGTCACAATTTTGGAGACTACAAAAACCCGACTTAATGCTCTTATGATGGCTGATACGTTTTATCGGTCACAATTTTGGAGATTACAAAAACCTCAAATGGTATCAGCTAATGACACCATAAGGGTGCGCAGCTACTCGGCTTGAAAAGCCGAGTAGCTGTCTGCAAGCCCCTTCGGAGAGCCCACACTTTACGAAGTAAAGTATAGTATGTTATACTTTACATGGAAGTAGTCACCGAATTCCAGTTAGAAATTACTTTGTAACTACGTTTTGAGGAGGAGTAAAATGCTTTCCTATGTTCGACATTACCCACTAGCGATAGCTAAATTAATGTGTCTGTGCTCTCCTAAAATCTGCTGATTTATTACTGACTAATACAGGAGGTTTTTATGGGACAGACAATCATATCTGCTATTGGTGTTTATATTTCCACCAGTATCGATTATTTAATTATTTTATTTATTTTATTTGCACAGTTATCACAGAATAAACAAAAATGGCATATTTATGCGGGACAATATCTAGGCACAGGCTTACTTGTAGGGGCGAGTTTAGTTGCTGCTTATATCGTTAATTTCGTGCCTGAAGAATGGATGGTTGGATTGCTTGGTTTAATCCCTATCTATTTAGGGATTCGCTTTGCAATTGTTGGAGAAGGTGAGGAAGAAGAGGAAGAAGAGGAAGAAATTATTGAAAGATTAGAACAAAGCAAGGCAAATCAACTGTTTTGGACAGTTACATTGCTAACAATTGCGTCTGGCGGAGATAATTTAGGTATCTATATACCTTATTTTGCTTCGTTAGATTGGTCACAGACCCTCGTGGCGTTGCTTGTGTTTGTAATCGGTATAATTATCTTATGCGAGATTAGTCGGGTGTTATCCTCTATTCCGTTAATATTCGAGACAATTGAAAAATACGAGCGAATCATTGTGCCCTTAGTATTCATTCTACTTGGACTATACATCATGTATGAAAATGGCACGATAGAGACTTTTCTGACCGTGTAGATTTTTTGTTTCACTAGGATTTTAGCCCGGGCTCAAATCAGCTCTCTGATTTTCAGAGGGCTTTTTACGTTGTCACCTTACCTTGGTATGATCAAGTATTATCTTCGGTTACGGTTCCTAGCACTATAAGGTAAAATAAACCAGATTTTCTCCCTTCGTGGAGATTTTATCTTTTTTGCCAAGTGCTTGGCCGAGTTCAATTAACAAGATACAAAGGCCGTCAAAAGCACAAAGCAAAAATAGGAAAATTGACGAAGAAACTTCAGTTTCTTGGAGATTTTATCTTTTTTGCCAAGTGCTTAGGCCGAGTTCAATTGAGCATGTCTTGATAATGAAGCTAGTCTAATTAGGTAGCTTTTTAGATATAAAACTATTTTATTATCTAAATATAGAATAAATTAGGGCTTGCATTCAAAACATGGTATAATAGGTCTATATAGCTAAATAAAGTAAACCTATCACAAGGGATTAAGAAAAAGGATAGAACAGTCATGTCAACAGTAAAAAGTGATCTAAATATTGCGCAAACATATGCGAGTCAGCTGAAAAATGCTTGTCAATCGTTAACAGCAATTGCTGTGGCTAGTCAAGATGATCGAACGACCCTTCAAGGGAATAACAAAGCCCATCAATGTCTGACAAAGTCTCAAAATCTAGCTAGTCAGATTTCGGCAGCCGTTACCCTGACTTCCGAACGACTGCACTCTATAGCGAGTGATTTTGAGGCGTTAGATGAAGCGGGTGCCAATGGTTTTAGGAGTCATGCATGAGCAAGTTGGATGAGTTGAAGAAAAGAGAGCGAGAACTCTTGTACCAGCTAGAAGACAATGGAAAAGAGAAATATCGCACCAAAGAACTGATAGAAACCTTTGAAGGGTATGATAGAGCTAGTCACCGTTATCAAAATGATTTGTGGGAGGCGGCCTATCAGAGCCGATATGCAGGACAGTTGGAAGAAACACTCCTACAAAGAAACCAACTTAAAAACCAAATTCTTGAGAAGCTCAGCTACCGCATGGATGATTTGAAAAAAGAAAAGTTCCGGTTAGAGGGAGACTTGGATGCGGTTTACTATGAAAGACGCAAAGAACTAGAAAGAGAGGAGGAAAAACGACATGGGCATTGATATGTACTTAGAACAATCACAACTACAAAGTTCGAGTGTAGCGACCATGTGCCAATCTCAGGTGGAGGCTTATCAAGACTTGCAATCAGCCATTCAAAAATTTTCAGAGGATACAGAGAGTCTAAAGGGCGATGCTTATAATTCGGCTAGAAGTTTTTTTGCAAGTGTCTTATTGCCCTTGAGCAAAGGGGGACAGCTCTATGCGGAAACCTTCTCTCAAGCCATCAAGAAATTACCAGAAGACTACCAAACGATGGTCGACAGCAAGAGTTGGCGGGAGGATGATCTACTTGATAAGATCCGCCAGGAAGAGCAAATGATTGCTTATCTAGATGAAGTCAACCAATTCCTTTCTAGCTTGACCATGGATAGTGAAGAAAAGGGAAGATTGAGACGCAGTAATGTGGAACTCATGCGAGGACACCATGCCAATAAACGCGTCTATGAAACGATTTTGAGAGACCTGCGTGCCTATGATAGCTTTTCAGGAGGACTGTTCGATGATCTAGACAGTATCGATGTGCAACTGAGTCGTGGATTGGCTCAGATCGAAACGAGTTGGGATGCAAAGACAGGGGTCTTTAAAATTCCATCTGACCTGACTTGGGCCAACTACCTATCTGCCTATTCTGACACAAAGGATATGAAACTCAGTCGTCAAGATAAGGCCTTTGTCCAGACCATGATGGCAGAATACGGTTTTGATGCAGAGACTGCCCAGCAGCTCTTGACAATCAAACAAGGAATAGATAAGAAGTTCCCAACCTCAAGTCAAGAGTTCCGTGACTATATCTTTTTGCGAGTCGTCGGTGCAGCCTACTATAACGAGTTTCAGTGGAACGAAACGGCGGGGCATTTGAAAACTTATTTTTATAATGTGACTGTTGGCAGTTCGATTACAGGAAAATCAAGAACAGTAGAAAAAACGCTTCTTGAAATTTTTAAAGTACTTGGAATCAAAGATGAAACAGATGCAAAGAAATTGATTTATAATCTTAGACTGCAACATGAGATGGCTGGGGGCAAATATGGAAGTATCGATGCTATTAAGACTGCTGATGCAAAAAAAGGCTCAAATTATTACACTTCTTATAAAAAATCATTTGAAAAAATTTATGGAACTGGGATTGATTTTGATACGTTTTGGGATAGCAAACTGAAGGCCTATTCTAACAACGGAGCGGGCCATGCAGACTTTACCCACCAGTCCATTACTATGGCAACCCATCTAAATCCTAGCAGTTTCCAGTTATCCGATTTCTATGGTGGTAGAGAGCATGTCAAGGATCTTTCAGGCTGGGAAGGAGACACGACTAAAAATGCTACGGATAAGAAACCAAGCATTGGTGAGGATGATTACAAAGCAGACCTAGACTCGGTCAACCTTATCGGCCGCATGCAGAAGGGGCAATCCTATGACCAAGCCATAACTTCTTACTATGCTGACCTTCAAAAGGATTCGACTCTGAGAGAAAGAGAATTCTTGAAAAATAAAGATTGGAAGCAGGTTAGAAGCACTATCTATGCCAGTATTCTTCCATTAGAGGTTATGGAAAAAGGGGAAGATGCCATTAAAGCGTATATCGAAAGTAACTATCCAGAAGTATCGACATTTTTAAACCGTTTGGAAGCTGTGGCAGATTAGGAGGAAGATGATGAAGAAAATATTCAGTTTATTAGCTTTAGTCTTAATAGTTGTATTATTTTGTTTTTACTTTTTTCCTAAACAACCTAAAAACATTTTTGATGAAATCTACCAGGAGACAGAGAAGACATATCGTACAAATAATATTTTAAGGTATATAGATGGGTTTAAAATCAGTCCAGGTTGGCCAAGTGATGACCCAAATATATCTTATACTCCTTTTGGAAAGTATGAAACTCTTCCCAAAGGCTATAGTGATATAACCATTGACCTTAATTTTGGAAAAGGTATAAAGGGGGTGTCGATTCGTTTTGAAAGGAAAACTAATTCGAATATTACCCTATGGTATTCGGCACACTATAATATAAAAAAGAAAGTGCTAAAAAAAGAGCTTGCGATTTTTGAAGAGCCAAGGAAACCAGGTCAATTTATTGATGATGAAGAAAAAGTAAGAGAATATTTAAGAAAAAATAATATTTCCAAAGAAGAATTAGAGAAGGACTATGACGAAATCATCAACCAGAAAGTCTTGAAAGATTGGTGCACCATTTATGACAGCAAGTACTCGCCAAGTAATTATGGCGAGGTCAAGATTGAAACCCAGTGGGAGAATTGGTGACAGGTCACGCAGACTTTACTCACCAGTCTATTACGATGGCGACTCATCTTAATCCTAATCAAGTTCAGTTAGCCGATCTCTATGGCGGTCGAGAGCATGTCAAGGACCTTTCAGGTTGGGAGGGAGACACGACTAAAAATGCTACGGATAAGAAACCAAGTATTGGCGAGGATGACTACAAGGCAGACCTAGACTCGGTCAACCTTATCAGCCGTATGCAAAATGGGCAATCCTATGACCAAGCTATATCTTCTTACTATGCTGACCTTCAAAAGGATTCTTCTGTGAGAGAAAGAGAATTTTTGAAAAATAAAGATTGGAAGCAGGTTAGAAGCACTATCTATGCTAGTATTCTCCCATTAGAGGTTATGGAAAAAGGGGAAGACGCTATTAAAGCATATATTGAAAGTAACTATCCAGGTGTGTCCAAGTTTTTAAATCGCTTGGAAGCCGTGGCGGAGTAGGAGGAAATCTATGAAGAAAATCCTAGGTGTTTTAACAATAGTAGTATTACTTGTATCAGTTTGTTTTTACTTTTTTCCTAAACAACCTAAAAACATTTTTGATGAGATTTACCAAGAAACGGAGAAGACTTATCGCACAAATAATGTTTTAAGGCATATAGATGGGTTTAAAATCAGACCGGATTGGCCAAGTGATGATCCTAATATCTCTCAAAATCCATTTGGATTGTATACTAGTAAAAGCAACCCTCAAAACTTTAATAATATATCTATTGATTTTAATTTCAAAAATTATTCTAACGAGCTGTTTGTTTCATTTGAGAAGAAAATATCTGGGGATGTGAAGTTATGGATGATTAGTAAGTATAGCCAAAAAACTAAAATGATCACAAAGTCAATTCAGATAGTATTATCAGGAAATGAGGATAGCTATATCGAAGACGAAGCTCAGGTGAAATCCTACCTAGAGCAGTATGGTATCACTGCCAAGGATTTGGATTCCTACTACGACGAAATCGTCAACCAGAAAGTCTTGAAAGATTGGTGTTCGATTTATGACAGTAAGTACTCACCAAGCAACTATGGTGATGTCAAGATTGAAACCCAGTGGGAGAATTGGTGACATAAAGATTCTCACTAATTATATAAACAGGTGGCTCTCTATTTTCAGAGGGCTTTTTATGTTGTCACTTTACCTCGATATACTCAAGTATAATCTTCGGTTACGATTATTAGTACTGTAAGACCAACTATATTCATTTTTCTCATCTTGTTCCATAGTTAAAAATATGGTATACTTTTCATGAGAATTTTCTAAATTTTTAAGATTCTATCAAAGGAGGTTTGCATGCTTTCCAAATTTTCTGGAAGCCGACAGGACCTGCAATTTGTATTGCTTTTAGGTATTTTACTAGGTGTTTTAGGAATTTCCCTCTTTCTAGCAGTTTCAATGGGATCCGTTGCGATTGATCTAGGCGATACCTATCGGATTATTTTGAGCAGGTTGGGGTTTCCTCTTGAGGTAGGAGAGGTTTCCAAGTCCACTCTTGCCATTGTATGGAACATGAGATTCCCCCGAGTATTGCTAGGTTTGATAGTGGGGGCTGGTCTTTCTATGTGTGGTAGCGTGATGCAGTCTACAGTGAACAATCCCATCGCAGAGCCTTATGTCTTAGGAATATCTGCGGGTGCAACTCTAGGGGCAACCTTGAGCATCATTCTTGGTTTAAAATTGGTGATTAGCCTTGGAGCTTTTCTTGGAGCTATTTTGGCAACAATTGCTGTCCTCATCATTGCCTCTATGCAGGGAAGGATGACGACTTCCAGTCTGATTTTATCAGGAACGGTGGTCAACGCTCTCTTTCTGGCATTTTCCAACTTTATTATCTCAGTCGGAGCTAATGCGGACAGTGTGATGACCATTAAGTTTTGGACCATGGGCTCGCTCGCTGGGACTTCCTGGGCAGACTTGGTCCTGCCAACTATAGTAGTAGGAATAGCCTTTCTATTTTTCTCTACTCAGTATCGTGTTTTCAATGCGATGATGATGGGAGATGAGGCTGCTTTAACTTTGGGGATTCCCTTACGTTTTTATTGGTATCTTTATGTGACCATGGTGGCTGTGCTGACAGCAGTATTAGTAGCAACCTGTGGGATTATTGGATTTGTCGGTCTGATTACTCCACATTTAGCTCGAGGATTAGTAGGAACGAATTACAAGAGGCTTTTTCCTGTTGCAACCTTGCTAGGTGCCCTCTTTGTCATTTGGGCAGACGTACTCTCTCGTATCATCATTCCAAACGCAGAGCTTCCTATTGGTATTTTCACAGCCTTGGTAGGTGCTCCCTTCTTTATCTACATTGTTGGAGGTAGGCGAAGGGAGGTGAGGGTCTGACATGGACTTGATTTGTAAGGATATCCATTTTGGACTGGGAGAGAAAAAAATCCTCAAGGGAGTTTCTCTTAAAGTTGAAGGGAATCAATTTCACACGATACTAGGACCAAATGGAAGTGGAAAAACCAGCCTGCTTAAACTCCTCTATCGTCAGGAAAAGGCGGATAAAGGCTTGATAAGCCTAGATGGAAAACCGCTGGAGCATTGGTCACTCAAAGAAACAGCTAAGCAAATGGCAGTTGTCACCCAGTTTAATCAATTGCAGTTTGATTGTACAGTTGAGGAAATCGTCTTGCTGGGTAGAACTCCCCACCTCTCTTTTTTACAGAAGGAAAGGGAAAGAGATTATGCCCTCGTTCAAGATGCCCTCGTTAAGGTGGATATGCTCGAGAAGAAAACTCGTCTCTATTCGTCTCTGTCAGGGGGGGAGAAACAACGAGTCTTATTAGCCCGCGCCTTGGCGCAAGAACCGACTCTCTTGCTCCTGGATGAACCAACCAATCACCTGGATATCAGGTATCAGCTAGACTTGTTGGCCATTGTGAAAAATCTCAAGGTCAATGTTCTAGCTGTTCTACATGATATTCAACTTGCTTGTCGCTATTCGGATTATCTCTATCTGATGAAAGAGGGAGAAATCCTTTACCAAGGGACTCCAAAGGAGACCATCACCCCTGAGTCATTGCAAACTGTATACGGAGTTCAAAGTCAGGTGACTTGGACCGAGGATCAGCAAGCCATGATTCACTATTTATAAGAATGAAAAGGAAAACAAGATGAAAAAAACACTAAGTATTTTACTGGTAACAGTAGCTACCTTAACCATGGCAGCGTGTGGTAATACTACAGAAAAAGCTACCACACAATCTAGCACAGAAACAAGTCAAAAGGCGAGCACAGAGACGACTTATCCACTAACTGTCAAAACCTATGACGCTAAAGGAAATGAAGTTGAACAAGTCTTTGACAAGGCACCTGAAAAAGTTATTACAAACAATCTTTCAACCACTGAAATCTTATTGGAACTAGGTTTGAAAGATAAAATTGCTGGCATGCTCAACCCTGACAATGCTGTGACGGACAAATACAAGGACGCGATTGCGACGATTCCTCAAATTGGGGATAAAAAAACAGTCTCACAAGAGACAGTCCTTTCTTATGAGCCAGACGCTGTGATGGGGCGAAACATGATGTTTTCTGAAAAATCCTTGGGGACAGTTAGTACTTGGAATGAAAACAAAATCCCAGTTTATACTCAAAAAGCTTCTCTCTCAACGATTCAGCAAGATTTAGGAAATATTGTAGAAGATGTTAAAAATCTTGGAATGATTTTTAATGTTCAGGACAAGGCTAATGAATACGCAGCTCAATTACAAACTAAAATTGACGCTGTTAAGAAAGTAAACCCAGCAAGCCAAGGTGAAAAGAAAAAGGCTTTGATTATGGTTGCGTATAATGATGAAACCTTCGGTGCCTACAAGTCTGCTTTGCAAGAAAGTTTGCTGAACCAACTTGGTTATACAAACGTTGCTACGGGGACATCAGGCTTGACCTTGGAAAACCTCGTGTCAATGGATCCTGAATTGATTATCTATGTAACCAGCGATCGAAATAAAAAATTGGATGAAAAAGCAGTAGAGTTGATGAAGGCAAATGCTGTTTTGGAAAGCGTTCCTGCTATTAAGAATCAAAAAATCATGACCATCTCTTACGATGAGTTGATGGACTATGGTCCAGCAGTGATTGATTCCCTTGAGAAAATCAATGACTTTATCAATAAATAATGAGTTTGATTGGGAAGGAATTCAAGTCAAAATCAGCCTTCCTTCTAACTACGACCCCAATCAAACCTATCCGGCTATTTTATTGAATGATGGAAATTTGGATTTCCTATCGTCCCTTTCTGAATCTATGATTTTAGTGGGCTTGACCTCTAAAAATCGCCTAGACGACTACACTCCCTGGAAGGCATCTGCTCTGAGAGATGGGGCTCCAGATTTTGGTGGTCAGGCAAATGCCTATCATGGTCATTTATTTGGAGGTCTTTTAGACATGTTGCAGTCGCTTTATCGCTTGGATAAAAATCGCCTTGCCTATGGGGGTTACTCACTAGGTGGTTTAGCGGCAGTCTACAGTCTTTTCAGCTTTGACAAGGTTTCCTGTGTCTTTTCTATCTGCGGTTCCTTTTGGTATCCTGATTTTGTGACCTACTGCAAGGAAGAAAATGTGGAAAATTTGGACTGTTTGCTGTATTTACAGAACGGTCAAACAGAAGGAGTTAATCATAGCAATCGTCTGGCTCAAGCACCAGTCTATGCTGAGCAGATTCATATCAGTCTTCAGAAACGCTATCCGAACGGTCAGTTTGTCTTTGATCCTTATGGACACCATGAACAAGTGGATGAGCGATTTCTAGCTTTTTCCAGCTGGTTGGCCCAAAAATGGAAAATCAAGTAAAAGAATTATCCCTTGGCTTTTGCCAAGGGATTGTTGTATTTGTTTAACCAAGGTTTTCTCTCTTTTTATCTGGATTCCATACGAAGCTTGCGATAAAGCTAAAGATGATGGTTAGGATAGCGAGGATAATGGCAAGGATGAGAGCAGGGATGCGGATAAACCACCAGAGTGGGTTTGGTTTTTTATCATTGTGCCATTGTTTCGTTTCTTGGTCCAAACGTTGGAATTCTGTTTGGATACGATTGGCGACTGTTTCAATGCCGTCATCATTCATTTTCTTGATATCTGAGATATCAATTGGATTTCCAAAGTTCATATCGACACGTTCGCGGCTAACCAAGCCTTTCAAGGTCATAGGACCTGTGTAGGTAACCGGCATAATACGGACCTTGGCCATTTTGGCAATCAGGGCAACTCCACCCTTGACATCGTTTGAGTGACGGCTCCCACTTGGAAACATGATGAGAGAGCGATCACTTTTTTTAAGGACATTGATAGGGTATTTGATGGCTGAGGCGCTAGGATTTTCACGGTCGATAGGAAAAGCACCACACATACGGATCCACCAACCAAAGATACGGTTGGTAAAGAGTTCTTTTTTGGCCATAAAGATAAATTGTTTTGGCTTGGTCGCAAAGGCCATGTAAACAGGATCCCACCAGGTACGGTGAGGCGCAACTAAAATATAATTTTCATCTTGATTAGGAATTTTATCAGTATTATGATAATGGGTATTGCCATTGATGGACCATAGGAGCAAGACAACCAATCCACGTAAATAAGTATAAAACATGCGATCTCCTTCGATTCTTTTCTTGTTATTATTATACCTTATCAAAGGAGGGCTGGCAAACTTTTCCCTTGACCAGGTCCATATTTGGGATGAGATTAGAATTCTTTTAGAAAAAATGATATGATAGAATTTATGGATAAAAATAAGATTATGGGATTAACCCAAAGAGAAGTCAAGGAAAGACAGGCTAAGGGCTTGGTCAATGATTTTACTGCTTCGGCCAGTACCAGCACTTGGCAAATCGTTAAACGAAATGTCTTTACCCTTTTTAACGCTTTAAACTTTGCCATTGCTTTGGCCCTTGCCTTTGTGCAGGCTTGGAGCAATCTGGTCTTCTTTGCCGTTATCTGCTTTAACGCTTTTTCTGGAATTGTGACCGAGCTGCGGGCTAAACACATGGTGGACAAGCTCAATCTCATGACCAAGGAAAAGGTCAAAACCATCCGTGATGGCCAAGAAGTGGCTCTGAATCCTGAAGAATTGGTGTTAGGAGATGTCATTCGTTTGTCTGCAGGAGAGCAGATTCCCAGTGATGCCTTGGTTTTGGAAGGCTTTGCGGAAGTCAATGAAGCCATGTTAACAGGGGAAAGTGATTTGGTGCAAAAGGAAGTGGATGCCTTGCTTTTGTCAGGAAGTTTCCTAGCCAGTGGGGCAGTTTTAGCTCAAGTTCACCATGTCGGTGTAGACAACTATGCTTCCAAACTCATGCTGGAAGCCAAGACCGTTAAACCAATCAACTCTCGTATCATGAAATCGCTGGACAGGTTAGCTGGTTTTACTGGGAAGATTATCATTCCTTTTGGTCTGGCTCTCTTGCTGGAAGCCTTGATGTTGAAAGGTTTGCCCCTCAAGTCATCCGTTGTAAATTCGTCGACAGCCCTACTGGGAATGTTGCCTAAGGGAATTGCCCTCTTGACCATTACTTCGCTCTTGACTGCAGTGATTAAGTTGGGCTTGAAAAAGGTCTTGGTGCAGGAGATGTACTCTGTTGAGACCTTGGCTCGTGTGGATATGCTCTGTCTGGACAAGACGGGTACCATCACCCAAGGAAAGATGCAGGTAGAGGCTGTTCTTCCGCTGACGGCAACTTATGGTGAAGAGACTATTGCCAGCATCCTGACCAGCTACATAGCCCACAGTGAGGATAAAAATCCAACTGCCCAAGCCATTCGCCAGCGTTTCCAAGGCCAAGTAGCCTATCCTATGCTCTCTAATCTTCCCTTCTCAAGCGACCGCAAGTGGGGAGCAATGGAATTGGAAGGTTTGGGAACAGTTTTCTTAGGTGCACCTGAGATGTTGCTGGATTCTGAGGTCCCAGAAGCCAGAGAGGCCTTGGAGAGAGGTTCACGTGTATTGGTCTTAGCTCTCAGTCAGGAAAAACTGGACCATCACAAGCCACAGAAACCATCTGATATTCAGGCTCTAGCCTTGCTGGAAATCTTGGACCCGATTCGCGAGGGAGCAGCAGAGACGCTGGACTATCTCCGTTCTCAGGAAGTGGGGCTCAAGATTATCTCTGGTGACAATCCAGTTACGGTATCCAGCATTGCCCAGAAGGCTGGTTTTGCGGACTACCACAGCTATGTAGATTGCTCCAAAATTACGGATGAGGAATTGATTGCTATAGCTGAAGAGACAGCTATTTTCGGACGTGTTTCCCCTCATCAAAAGAAACTCATCATCCAAACGCTGAAAAAAGCGGGGCATACAACAGCTATGACAGGGGATGGAGTTAATGATATTCTGGCCCTTCGTGAGGCGGATTGTTCTATCGTGATGGCTGAGGGAGATCCCGCGACTCGTCAGATTGCCAATCTGGTTCTCTTGAACTCTGACTTCAATGATGTTCCTGAGATTCTCTTTGAAGGTCGTCGCGTGGTCAATAACATTGCCCACATCGCCCCGATTTTCTTGATAAAGACCATCTATTCTTTCTTGCTCGCAGTTATCTGTATCGCCAGTGCTCTTCTGGGACGGTCTGAATGGATCTTGATTTTCCCCTTTATTCCAATTCAGATTACCATGATTGACCAGTTCGTGGAAGGTTTCCCACCATTCGTTCTGACTTTTGAGCGAAATATCAAACCTGTCGAGCCAAACTTCCTCAGAAGATCCATGCTTCGTGCTCTACCAAGTGCTCTCATGGTCATCTTCAGCGTTCTTTTTGTGAAAATATTTGGAACGAGCCAAGGTTGGTCTGAGTTAGAAATCTCAACTCTACTCTATTATCTCTTGGGGGCAATTGGTTTCTTATCCGTATTTAGAGCCTGCATGCCATTTACACTATGGCGTGTCCTTTTGATTGTTTGGTCAGTAGGAGGCTTCCTAGCCACAGCTCTCTTCCCAAGAATTCAAAAACTGCTTGAAATTGCGACACTTACAGAACAAACCTTACCTGTTTATGGGGTCATGATGTTGGTCTTTACCGTGATTTTCATCCTGACTAGTCGCTATCAAGCCAGAAAATAAAGAAAGGCTGCAATCTGTGGATTGCGGTCTTTTTAGGTGCAGAAGTGCTAGTTGAAATGTGGTATAATAAGAGGTAATAGAGTTTTGGAAAGTGAGAGAAGATGATTTCAAAGAGATTAGAATTAGTGGCTTCCTTTGTGCCACAGGGAGCCATTTTGCTAGATGTGGGAAGTGACCATGCTTATCTGCCTATCGAGTTGGTTGAGAGAGGACAAATCAAAAGTGCCATTGCAGGTGAAGTTGTGGAGGGACCTTATCAGTCTGCTGTCAAAAATGTTGAGGCTCACGGCCTAAAGGAGAAAATCCAGGTTCGTTTAGCCAATGGCTTGGCAGCCTTTGAAGAGTCAGACCAAGTGTCTGTCATTACCATTGCTGGTATGGGTGGTCGTTTGATTGCTAGGATTTTAGAAGAAGGCTTGGACAAGCTAGCTAATATAGAGCGTTTAATCCTCCAGCCTAATAATCGTGAAGACGACTTGCGTATCTGGTTGCAAGCCAATGGTTTTCAGATTATAGCCGAAAGCATCTTAGAAGAAGCTGGCAAGTTTTACGAGATTTTGGTGGTGGAAGCAGGACAAATGAAGCTATCAGCCAGTGATGTCCGCTTTGGACCTTTCTTGTCCAAAGAAGTCAATCCAGTATTTGTCCAAAAATGGCAAAAAGAAGCTATTAAGCTAGAGTTTGCCCTTGGACAAATCCCAGACAAAAATCTGGAAGAACGTCAAGTTCTAGTAGATAAAATTCTAGCCATCAAGGAGGTTCTCCATGCTAGCAAGTGAAGTGATACAAGCTTATGAAGGCTTTTGCCCTCAGGAATTTTCCATGGAGGGCGATAGTCGTGGTCTGCAAATCGGCACATTGGACAAGGATATTCAAAGGGTCATGGTTGCCCTCGACATTCGTGAAGAGACGGTGGCTGAAGCCATTGAAAAGGGTGTGGACTTGATTATCGTTAAGCACGCGCCTATTTTCCGTCCCATCAAGGACTTGGTCGCTAGCCGTCCGCAAAATCAGATTTACATTGATCTCATCAAGCATGACATTGCAGTTTATGTCAGCCATACCAACATTGACATCGTTGAAAATGGCCTCAATGATTGGTTCTGTCAGATGCTAGGTATCGAGGAGACGACTTATCTGCAGGAGACAGGTCCTGAACGTGGAATTGGTCGTATTGGAAATGTTCAGCCTCAGACATTTGGGGAATTGGCCCAGAATGTCAAGCAAGTCTTTGGCCTAGATAGTCTTCGATTAGTGCATTATCAAGAGAGTGATTTGCAGAAGCCTATTTCAAGAGTGGCCGTATGTGGTGGTAGCGGGCAGTCATTCTATAAGGATGCTTTAGCTAAGGGGGCAGATGTCTACATCACTGGTGATATTTACTATCACACAGCTCAGGATATGCTGTCTGATGGCCTATTAGCATTGGACCCAGGCCACTATATCGAAGTGCTTTTTGTGGAAAAAATCGCAGCACTCCTTACTCAATGGAAGGAAGAAAAGGGCTGGACAATCGATATTGTGCCTAGTCAAGCATCGACAAATCCTTTCCACCATATCTAGTTAGAAAGTGAAAACAATGAAAAAAGTTGCCATTATCGGAGCAGGGATTGTAGGTGCAACAGCTGGCTACTACCTCTCTAAAGAAAGTGACCTAGAGGTGACCGTTTTTGACCATGGACAAGGTCAAGCTACCGAGGCCGCAGCAGGAATTATCAGCCCTTGGTTTTCCAAACGCCGCAATAAGGCCTGGTACAAAATGGCGCGCTTGGGGGCTGACTTTTATGTGGATTTATTAGCTGATTTAGAGAAGTCAGGACAAGAAATCGACTTTTACCAGCGTTCGGGAGTCTTTCTCCTGAAAAAGGATGAAACTAAGTTGGAAGAACTCTATCAACTAGCCCTCCAGCGTAGAGAAGAATCTCCTTTGATAGGGCAATTAGCCATTCTGGACCAAGCATCAGCTAACGAATTATTCCCTGGTTTGCAGGGATTTGGTCGCTTACTCTATGCTTCTGGTGGAGCGAGAGTAGATGGCCAACTTTTAGTGACTCGTTTACTGGAAGCCAGTCAGGTCAAGCTGGTCAAAGAAAAAGCAATTCTGACACCTTTAGCATCAGGCTACCAGATTGGCGAAGAGGTGTTTGATCAAGTTATTTTGGCGACGGGAGCTTGGTTGGGACACCTGTTAGAACCTTTAGGTTATGAAGTAGATGTTCGTCCCCAAAAGGGGCAACTCCGAGATTATCAACTTGCCCAAGACATGGAAGCTTACCCTGTTGTTATGCCAGAAGGGGAGTGGGATTTGATTCCTTTTGCAGGTGGGAAATTATCCCTAGGCGCTACTCATGAAAATGACATGGGATTTGATTTGACGGTAGATGAAACCTTACTCCAGAAAATGGAGGAGGCAGCCTTGCCCCACTATCCTGTTTTATCGGAAGCGACTTCCAGAAGTGAACGAGTGGGAATCCGTGCCTATACCAGCGATTTCTCTCCTTTCTTTGGGCAGGTTCCAGAATTGTCAGGTGTCTATGCTGCTAGTGGACTAGGTTCTTCAGGCCTCACAACTGGTCCTATCATTGGTTACCATCTGGCTCAACTGATCCAAGAAAAGGAGTTGACCTTGGACCCTCTAAACTACCCAATTGAAAACTATGTCAAACGAGTAAAAAACGAATAAGAATTTTACTGAAATTTTATCCTACCCTCTAGGATGGCAAATGACATTCCCTATCAAAAATGGTAAAATAAGAAAAAAGAATCCGAGAATCGAGGAAAAAAGATGCAAGAAAAGATTTTAGTAACGGGTGGAGCAGGTTTTATCGGAACCCATACAGTTATTGAGTTAATCCAAGCAGGTCATCAGGTTGTTGTGGTGGATAACCTTGTTAATAGTAACAGAAAAAGTTTAGAAGTTGTTGAGAGAATTACAGGAGTTGAAGTGCCTTTCTATGAGGCAGATATCCGTGATACAGATACTCTTCGTGACATTTTCAAACAAGAAGAACCAACAGGGGTCATTCACTTTGCTGGCTTGAAGGCTGTAGGTGAATCTACCCGTATTCCTCTTGCCTACTATGACAATAATATCGCAGGAACTGTTAGTCTTCTAAAAGCTATGGAAGAAAACAACTGTAAAAACATCATTTTCAGTTCTTCTGCGACAGTTTACGGAGATCCTCATACAGTGCCAATCTTGGAAGATTTCCCACTTTCAGTGACCAACCCATATGGCCGCACCAAGCTTATGCTAGAGGAAATTTTGACCGATATCTACAAGGCAGACTCAGAATGGAATGTGGTCTTGCTTCGTTATTTCAACCCAATCGGAGCTCATGAAAGTGGAGACCTAGGAGAAAATCCAAACGGTATTCCAAACAACCTCTTGCCATATGTGACTCAAGTAGCAGTTGGGAAATTAGAGCAAGTGCAAGTGTTTGGAGACGACTACGATACGGAAGATGGAACTGGTGTTCGTGATTATATCCACGTTGTCGATTTGGCTAAAGGTCACGTTGCAGCTCTACAAAAAATCCAAAAAGGTTCAGGTCTAAACGTTTATAACCTTGGAACAGGTAAAGGTTATTCTGTTCTTGAAATTATTCAAAACATGGAAAAAGCAGTGGGACGTCCAATTCCTTACCGCATTGTAGACCGTCGCCCAGGTGATATCGCAGCCTGCTATTCAGATCCTGCAAAAGCCAAAGCAGAACTCGGTTGGGAAGCAGAATTAGACATCACCCAAATGTGTGAAGACGCATGGCGTTGGCAAAGCAAGCATCCAAATGGATTCGAAGACTAAGATGGTGATATCAATCATTGTCCCCTGTTTAAACGAAGAGGAAGTACTTCCTCTTTTTTATCAGGCTTTGGAATCCTTAATTCCTGACTTGGGAGCAGAACTCGAGTATGTCTTTGTCGATGATGGATCAAGTGATGGGACCTTGGAACTCTTAAAGACCTATCGGGAGCAAAATCCAGCAGTGCATTATATTTCTTTCTCGCGAAATTTTGGCAAAGAAGCAGCTCTGTATGCAGGCTTGCAATATGCGACAGGAGATCTAGTGGTGGTGATGGATGCAGACCTCCAAGATCCTCCTAGTATATTGCTTGAGATGAAAGCCTTACTAGACCAGAATACAGACTTGGACTGTGTTGGGACCAGGAGAACTAGTCGGGAGGGGGAACCCTTCTTTCGCAGTTTTTGTGCTAATCTATTTTACGGCTTCATGAAAAAAATTAGTCCAGTAGCCCTGCCGTCAGGTGTCCGTGATTTTCGCATGATGAGAAGGTCTGTAGTCGATGCCATTTTAAGCTTGACTGAGTCCAATCGTTTTTCTAAAGGACTTTTTGCCTGGGTCGGTTTTAAAACCTACTATCTGGACTATCCAAATGTCGAAAGGCAGGCTGGCAAGACCAGTTGGAGTTTTAGGCAACTTTTTTTCTACTCCATTGAAGGGATTGTTAATTTTTCAGATTTTCCCTTGATTATAGCCTTTGTGGCAGGTCTCCTATCGTGTTTTATTTCTCTGCTTATGACCTTTTTTGTTGTGGTGCGGACCCTCATTTTGGGCAATCCGACATCAGGTTGGACCTCTCTGATGGCTGTTATTCTCTTCCTTGGTGGGATTCAACTCTTGACCATTGGGATTCTCGGCAAGTATATCAGTAAGATTTATCTAGAGACTAAAAAAAGACCACTTTATCTCGTCAAAGAAAAAAGTGACCTTCCTGATTTTACAGAAAAAAATAAAGAGAAAAGACTATAATTTTGCATGGAAATATGCTAAACTAGAAGGAGTGGAACGTTCTTGTCGGTATTAGAGTTAATCTTTAATCAAGGCACGTGTCGGACAGTTTCTAACAGCTTCTACGACGTCCTGACTAGGAGAGATTTCTTTTTCTAGTTGGTCAGGGTCATCGTAAAAACGCACGATTCCATTATCGTGGTAATCAAATAAATCAGAATAAGTTTGGCAAAGCCCACAGGCGATGCAGCGTTCAGGTATAAGTGTGATTTTCATATTTATATTGTAATAAGAAAAGTAAAAAAAAACAAGGAGTAAGGTATGGCAAAAGAACCGTGGCAAGAAGATATTTATGAGAATCAGGAAGAACAGACGAGAACGGAACGACGTCAACGTAATCAAAAAGGTACAGGTATTGTTGCAAATCGTGTCTTGACGATTCTAGCTAGTCTCTTTTTCGTGATTGTTGTAGTAATGATAATAGTATTGATTTACCTTTCAAGTGGAGGGAGTAATCGTACAGCAGCCTTGAAAGATTTTTATGATTCATCTGCCCCTGTTTCAACCTCTGTAACAGAAGAATCCGCATCTTCATCTAGCAAGACTGAAGAAGCAACTTCTACAGAGAGTTCTTCTAGTGAAAGTCATTCTGAAGAGCATACTGATAGTGAAGGGACAATTACAGTTCAGGCTGGAGAAGGAGAAGCAACCATTGCCGCTCGTGCAGGAATCTCGATTGCTCAGCTAGAGGCCTTGAATCCTGGACATATGGCTACAGGGTCTTGGTTTGCTAATCCAGGTGATGTTATCAAAATCAAATAGGAGTTGATATGAAAACAATTCAAATTGCTATCGATGGTCCAGCTTCAAGCGGTAAGAGTACGGTTGCTAAGATTATTGCTAAAAATTTTGGTTACACCTATCTAGATACAGGTGCTATGTATCGTGCAGCGACCTATATGGCTCTGAAACACCAGTTAGGATTGGAAGAGATTGAGGAACTTTTAGCCTTATTGGACCAGCATCCAATCAGTTTTGGGCGCTCAGAAACTGGAGAACAACTTGTCTTTGTAGGAGATGTGGATATTACCCATCCTATTCGTGAAAATGAAGTGACCAATCATGTTTCAGCTATTGCAGCAATTCCTGAAGTACGTGAGAAACTAGTTTCTCTCCAACAAGAGATTGCCCAGCAAGGTGGGATTGTCATGGATGGTCGCGATATTGGGACTGTTGTATTGCCAAAAGCAGAATTGAAAATTTTCCTAGTAGCTTCTGTTGATGAAAGAGCAGAACGCCGTTACAAGGAAAATATTGCCAAGGGAATTGAAACAGATCTTGAAACCCTAAAAGAGGAAATTGCTGCGCGTGACTACAAGGATAGCCATCGTGAGACTTCACCTCTCAAACAAGCAGAGGATGCAGTTTACCTTGATACAACTGGTTTGAACATTCAAGAAGTAGTCAAAAAAATTGAATTAGAAGCAAAGAAACGTATGTCCTAGGGACAGGAGAAGCAGGCTAAAGCTAGCCTGCTTCTTTTCTATCAAACTGAACGCATTCCAAACCAGTCTTTTTTTGAGTTTTTTGATAAAATAGTACTATCAGTAAAAAGGATGGAAGCATGACTAAGAAAATCGTAGCTATTTGGGCCCAGGATGAAGATGGTGTAATTGGGAAGGACAATCGTCTGCCTTGGCATTTACCAGCAGAATTGCAACACTTCAAAGAAACAACTCTGAATCATGCTATCTTGATGGGGCGTGTGACCTTTGATGGGATGGAGCGTCGCTTGCTTCCAAAACGGGAGACCCTGATTTTGACTCGTAATCCAGAAGAAAAGATAGACGAGGTTACTACTTTTTATGATGTTCAGTCTGTCTTGGGCTGGTATCAGGCTCAAGATAAGAATCTTTATATTCTCGGTGGAAAGCAAATTTTTCAGGCTTTTGAACCTTACCTTGACGAAGTGATTGTGACTCACATTCATGCTCGGGTAGAGGGAGATACCTATTTTCCTGAAGAGTTTGATTTGTCTATTTTTGAAATAGTTTCAAGCAAATTTTACGCCAAAGATGAGAATAATCCTTATGATTTTACCATCCAATACCGTAAGAGAAAGGAAGTCTAATGGAACGTAGTATATTTGGTTTTTTTACAGCCATGCTGTGTTTGGTCTGTTTGCTTGCTGGAGCACAGGCTTTTCGTAAAAAGCGTTATGGACTTTCTGTCCTGCTCTTGTTAAATGCCTTTACCAATTTGGTCAATAGTATCCATGCTTTTTACATGACCTTATTTTAGATAGAATGACAGTATAGAATAGAACGGAAGGAAATCATGCCTACAACTAGGAATAATGATATGATGGTTTATTGCTCATTTTGTGGCAAAAGCCAAGAAGAAGTACAAAAAATAATCGCAGGCAATAACGCCTTTATCTGTAATGAATGTGTGGAGTTAGCCCAGGAAATCATTCGGGAAGAGTTGGCTGAGGAAGTCTTGGCAGACTTGTCAGAAGTTCCAAAACCAATCGAACTTCTCCATATATTGAACCACTATGTAATCGGTCAAGATCGTGCCAAGCGTGCATTGGCAGTTGCAGTTTACAACCACTACAAACGCATCAATTTCCACGATACGCGTGAAGAGTCAGAAGATGTGGATTTGCAGAAGTCAAACATTTTGATGATTGGCCCAACTGGTTCAGGGAAAACATTCCTTGCCCAGACCTTGGCTAAGAGTTTAAATGTACCTTTTGCCATTGCAGATGCGACAGCTCTTACTGAGGCTGGTTATGTGGGTGAGGACGTGGAAAACATCCTCCTCAAACTATTGCAGGCTGCTGACTTTAACATTGAGCGCGCAGAGCGTGGGATTATCTATGTGGATGAAATTGACAAGATTGCCAAGAAAAGCGAGAACGTTTCTATCACACGTGATGTTTCTGGTGAAGGGGTGCAACAAGCTCTTCTCAAGATTATCGAGGGAACAGTTGCAAGTGTGCCACCTCAAGGTGGACGCAAGCATCCGCAACAAGAGATGATTCAAGTTGATACGAAAAATATCCTCTTCATCGTGGGTGGTGCCTTTGATGGTATTGAAGAAATCGTCAAACAACGTCTGGGTGAAAAGGTTATCGGTTTTGGTCAAAATAACAAGGCGATTGATGAAAATAGCTCTTACATGCAAGAAATCATCGCAGAAGATATTCAAAAATTTGGTATTATCCCAGAGTTGATTGGGCGCTTGCCAGTCTTTGCAGCTTTGGAGCAATTGACAGTGGATGACTTGGTTCGCATCTTGAAAGAGCCAAGAAATGCCTTGGTCAAACAGTACCAAACCTTGCTTTCTTATGATGATGTCGAGTTGGAATTTGACGACGAAGCCCTTCAAGAAATCGCCAATAAGGCTATCGAACGCAAAACTGGTGCGCGTGGTCTTCGCTCGATTATCGAAGAAACCATGCTAGATGTCATGTTTGAAGTACCGAGTCAGGAAAATGTGAAATTGGTCCGCATCACTAAAGAAGCTGTCGATGGAACGGATAAACCAATCCTAGAAACAGCCTAGGGGTGACTATGGAACTTAATACACACAATGCAGAAATCTTGCTCAGTGCGGCCAATAAATCCCACTATCCGAAGGATGAACTGCCAGAAATCGCTCTTGCAGGGCGTTCAAATGTTGGTAAATCCAGCTTTATCAACACTATGTTGAACCGTAAGAATCTCGCCCGAACATCAGGTAAACCTGGTAAAACCCAGCTTCTCAACTTCTTTAATATCGACGACAAGATGCGCTTTGTGGATGTGCCTGGTTATGGCTATGCCCGTGTTTCCAAAAAGGAACGTGAAAAGTGGGGGCGCATGATTGAGGAGTATCTGACAACTCGAGAAAATCTCCGTGCGGTGGTCAGTCTGGTGGATCTCCGTCACGATCCGTCAGCAGATGATGTGCAGATGTACGAATTTCTCAAGTATTATGAGATTCCGGTTATCATCGTTGCGACCAAGGCGGACAAGATTCCTCGTGGTAAATGGAACAAGCACGAATCAGCAATTAAAAAGAAATTAAACTTTGACCCAAGTGATGACTTTATCCTCTTTTCATCTGTCAGCAAGGCAGGGATGGATGAGGCTTGGGATTCAATCTTAGAAAAATTGTGAGGAAAAGAAAATGGCAAAAACAATTCATACAGACAAAGCTCCAAAGGCTATCGGACCATATGTTCAAGGAAAAATCGTTGGCAACCTTTTGTTTGCTAGTGGTCAAGTTCCTCTCTCTCCTGAAACTGGGGAAATCGTTGGAGAAACGATTCAAGAACAGACAGAACAAGTCTTGAAAAACATCGGTGCTATTTTGGCAGAAGCAGGAACTGACTTTGACCATGTTGTCAAAACTACTTGCTTCTTGAGCGATATGAACGACTTTGTTCCTTTTAATGAGGTTTACCAAACGGCCTTTAAAGAGGAATTCCCAGCTCGTTCAGCTGTGGAGGTAGCTCGTCTTCCTCGTGATGTAAAAGTCGAAATCGAAGTCATCGCAGAGATTGGATAAGCTAGTTGAAGTTTGGTTCTGCCAAACTTCTTTTGATATAAGGAGAAAAAGATGACAAAGAAACAACTTCACTTGGTGATTGTGACAGGGATGAGTGGTGCAGGGAAAACTGTGGCCATTCAGTCCTTCGAGGATCTAGGCTATTTTACTATTGACAATATGCCTCCAGCTCTCTTGCCTAAGTTTTTGCAGTTGGTGGAAACAAAGGAAGACGACCATAAGTTGGCCTTGGTAGTGGATATGCGTAGCCGTTCTTTCTTCTCAGAGATTTCAGCTGTTTTGGATGAGTTGGAAAATAAGGAAGAACTGGACTTTAAAATTCTCTTTTTGGATGCAGCTGATAAGGAATTGGTTGCTCGTTACAAGGAAACCAGACGAAGTCACCCTCTAGCTGCAGATGGACGGATTTTGGATGGAATCAAGCTGGAACGTGAACTCTTGGCGCCTTTGAAAAATATGAGTCAAAATGTGGTGGATACGACTGAACTCACTCCACGTGAGCTACGTAAAACCATTGCAGAGCAGTTTTCAGACCAAGAACAAGCCCAGTCTTTCCGTATCGAAGTCATGTCTTTTGGCTTTAAATATGGAATCCCGATTGATGCAGACTTGGTTTTTGATGTCCGTTTCTTGCCAAATCCATACTACCTTCCAGAACTGCGAAACCAAACGGGTGTAGATGAACCAGTTTATGACTATGTCATGAATCACCCTGAGTCAGAAGACTTCTATCAACATTTGTTGGCCTTGATTGAGCCGATTTTGCCAAGTTACCAAAAGGAAGGTAAGTCCGTTTTGACCATTGCCATGGGTTGTACGGGTGGGCAACACCGTAGTGTGGCCTTTGCTAAACGCTTGGCGCAGGACTTATCCAAGAATTGGCCTGTTAATGAAGGGCATCGCGACAAAGACCGAAGAAAGGAAACGGTAAACCGTTCATGAGAAAACCAAAGATAACGGTGATTGGTGGAGGGACTGGGATCCCCGTCATTCTTAAAAGTCTGCGTGAAAAAGATGTGGAAATCGCTGCTATCGTAACGGTGGCCGATGATGGTGGTTCATCAGGTGAACTCCGAAAAAACATGCAGCAGTTGACACCGCCAGGAGATCTCCGCAATGTCCTTGTGGCCATGTCGGATATGCCTAAGTTTTATGAGAAAGTCTTTCAGTATCGCTTTTCTGAAGATGCAGGAGCCTTTGCTGGTCATCCATTGGGTAATCTCATCATTGCTGGCTTGTCAGAAATGCAGGGTTCGACTTATAATGCCATGCAGTTACTGAGCAAATTTTTCCATACAACTGGGAAGATTTATCCTTCCAGTGACCATCCATTGACCCTTCATGCAGTCTTTCAGGATGGGACAGAAGTGGCTGGAGAGAGTCATATTGCAGACCATCCAGGCATGATTGACCATGTCTATGTGACCAATACCCTCAACGATGATACGCCTCTGGCCAGTCGTCGAGTAGTGCAGACCATTCTTGAAAGTGACATGATTGTCCTCGGACCTGGTTCCCTCTTTACCTCGATTTTGCCCAATATCGTGATTAAGGAAATCGGGCAGGCACTTTTGGAAACCAAGGCAGAAATCGCCTATGTCTGCAATATCATGACCCAACGTGGGGAGACGGAACACTTTACAGATAGTGACCACGTAGAGGTCTTGCATCGTCACCTTGGCCGACCTTTTATCGATACTGTCTTGGTGAATATTGAAAAAGTGCCTCAGGAATACATGAATTCCAACCGTTTTGATGAATACTTAGTGCAGGTGGAACATGATTTTGCTGGTCTTTGTAAGCAAGTTCCGCGCGTGATTTCCTCTAACTTCCTTCGTCTGGAAAATGGGGGTGCCTTTCACGATGGAGATTTGATCGTGGATGAGTTGATGCGGATTATACAGGTGAGAAAATGAGTTTCACAGTAGCAGTAAAAGAAGAAATCTTAGGTCAACACCATCTGAGCCGGCATGAATTATCTGCCATTATCAAAATGTCTGGCAGTATCGGTCTCTCGACTTCGGGCTTGACCTTGTCAGTTGTGACAGAAAATGCCAAACTGGCTCGTCACCTCTACGAGTCCTTTCTCCATTTCTACGAAATCAAATCGGAAATTCGCCACCACCAACGGAGCAATCTTCGCAAGAATCGAGTCTATACCGTTTTTACAGATGAAAAGGTGCAGGACTTGTTGAGTGATTTGCACTTGGCAGACTCTTTCTTTGGCCTTGAAACAGGTATTGATGAGGCGATTTTATCGGACGAGGAAGCAGGTCGTGCTTATCTTTGTGGCGCCTTCTTGGCAAATGGAAGCATTCGTGACCCTGAGTCAGGCAAGTACCAGTTGGAAATCAGTTCTGTTTATCTGGACCACGCGCAAGGGATTGCCTCTCTTCTCCAGCAGTTTTTGCTGGATGCCAAGGTGCTTGAGCGCAAAAAGGGAGCTGTGACCTATCTCCAGCGTGCTGAAGATATTATGGACTTCTTGATTGTCATCGGAGCCATGCAGGCACGTGATGATTTTGAGCGGGTTAAGATTTTACGAGAAACTCGTAATGACCTCAATAGGGCCAATAATGCCGAGACAGCTAATATCGCTCGGACAGTTTCTGCCAGCATGAAGACTATCAACAATATCAGTAAAATCAAAGATATCATGGGCTTAGAAAATCTGCCAGTGGATTTGCAGGAGGTAGCGCAACTGCGGATTCAGCACCCAGACTACTCTATCCAGCAGTTGGCAGACAGCCTCAGCACCCCTCTGACCAAAAGTGGTGTCAACCACAGACTTAGAAAAATCAATAAGATAGCCGATGAATTATAAAACCACGAATCGCATTTGACTCGTGGTTCTTTTTTATAAACTAGTAGAGTGTTTTGGTTGTACTTTTTGCTCAGGGTCAATGTAGTTGATGGCATTGTTGACAGCAGTTGGAGCTTCTCCCAGTCCTGTTGCAATCAAATCAATTTTTCCGTCATAGTAGCAGCAGTCACCGATAGCATAGATACCTGCTTGGCTGGATTCCTGTTTGCTGTTGACGATAATCTTGTGGCGGTTGAGGTCCAGACCCCAGTTTTTAAGGTTACCAACAGAAGATTTGAAACCATAGTTGACAAAGAGGTGGTCTAGGTCAATAGTTTCTGTTTCATCAGATTTAACTTTTGTGATTTCCAACTTGTCAAGCATTTTTCCATCTCCAAGGAGTTGGCTAGGAACGAATGGTGTCTTGATGGATACAGATGATTCTTGTAAGGCTTGGACACTGTGTTCCAAGGCGCGGAAATTATCTCTGCGGTGAACAAGGGTAGTTGGTGCAATTTTTTCAAAAGCCAAAGCCCAATCCACAGCCGAGTCCCCCCCACCAAGAATCGTTACTTTCTTACCAGCGTATTGCTGAATGTTGGAAACATGATAGTGGATATTTTCATAGCCCTCAACGCCTTCTAATTCCAGCGGACGAGGTTTAAAGGCACCGCCCCCCATAGCAATGATAACAGTTTTAGACAGGTGATTTCCTTTAGAAGTTGTGATGACAAAGACTTCTTCTTGTTTTTCAATCTCAAGAACCGTTTCATTGAGATGAATAGGGGTATCAAAGCCATTTAGTTGTTCAATCAAGCGGTTGGTCAACTCTTCTCCAGTCAGGTTTGGGAATCCCGGTACGTCTAGAATTTCCTTTTCAGGATAGAGAATAGCAGGTTGTCCACCTAGTTGCGGAAGGGAGTCGATGATTTGAACTTTAGCTTGGCGTAGGTGGGCATAGAAGGCTGCAAAGAGCCCGACAGGACCGCCACCTACAATAGTGATATCATAGAGTTGAGACATGGTTTCTCCTTTGTTTTTTCTAGTCAGTTTATTTTATCATATTTTTTCTTTAATTTAAAATGAAGTAGGATAGGGAAAAAAATGCCAGAAAAATGGTATAATAGAAAGGAACGTGTTTGGACAGAGAGGAGACAGCAGATGAACTTTCAACAATTATCCAACCTGCAATATTGGACTAGCTTGTTTTCTAGTCCTTGGAGTATTGCCATCAATCTGTTTGATATTTTGATTGTGGCCTATATTTTATATCGTTTTACAAAAGCGATAGCTGGCACCAAGATTATGATTTTGGTGCGTGGGGTCGTGATCTTTGTATTAGCCCAGGTTGTAGCCAATATCCTTGGTTTAACAACGATTTCTTGGTTGATTAATCAAATTATCACCTATGGGGTTATTGCTGCGGTTGTTATCTTCTCTCCAGAGATTCGGACTGGTTTGGAACGCTTGGGAAGGGCGACAGATTTCTTTTCTACTGCTCAAATTAGTGCAGAAGAGCAAATGATTCGTGCCTTTGTCAAGTCGGTTGAATATATGAGTCCTCGTAAGATTGGTGCTCTGGTTGCCATCCAACGAGTTCGGACCTTGCAAGAATACATTGCGACAGGGATTCCTTTGGATGCCAATATTTCAGCTGAACTCCTTATTAATATCTTTATCCCCAACACTCCCCTACACGATGGTGCTGTGATTATCAGAGAAAATCGGATTGCAGTCACCTCTGCCTATCTGCCCTTGACAGAAAGCACAGGGATTTCAAAGGAATTTGGGACCAGACATCGGGCGGCTATCGGTTTGTCAGAAGTATCCGATGCCTTGACCTTCATCGTCTCAGAGGAAACAGGTGGCATTTCTATTACCTATAACGGTGTTTTCAAGCACGACTTGACGATTGAAGAATTTGAAGCAGAGCTACGAGCAATTCTTTTGCCAGCCGTTGAGGAAAAAGTCAGTTTCAAGGACCGTTTGTTAGGAGGTTGGAAATATGAGGAAAAATAGTCTATACATCATTTCATCTCTCTTTTTTGCTTGTATCTTATTCATCTATGCAACGTCAACCAACTTTCAAAATAGTAATACCGCAAGGCAGGTTAAATCAGAAACTTACACCAATACGATAACGAACGTTCCTATTGTTATTCACTATGATGATGACCAGTATTTCATTAGCGGATTTGCATCAGAAGTTTCAGTGATATTAACCGGAGCTAATCGTGTGACCTTGGCCAGCGAAATGCAGGAGAGCACTCGTAAGTTTAAGGTAACTGCTGATTTGACGGATGCCAGTGTTGGAACGATTGAAGTTCCCTTGAATATTGAAAATCTTCCAAGTGGATTGACCGCTGTGGCAACGCCTCAAAAGATTACAGTGAAAGTTGGGAAGAAGGTTAAGCGAGATGGGATGCTTGTTGTGCCACAAGTTGACCAAAGCCAGATTGATCCCAAGTTACAAATTGATAGTATAACCGTGTCAAACGAACGAGTTTCGGTCACAACTGACCAGGAAACATTAGCTAAGATTGACAAAGTTATTGCGCTTTTACCAACCAGCGAACGCATAACAGGTAATTACAGTGGTTCAGTACCTTTGCAGGCAATCGATCGCAATGGTGTTGTCTTACCGGCAGTTATTACTCCGTTCGACACGACAATGAAGGTGACTACAAAACCAGTAGCACCAAGTTCAAGCACATCAAATTCAACAACAAGCAGTTCGTCGGAGACATCTTCGTCAACGAAAGCAACTAGTTCAAAAACGAATTAAAAATAGGAAAAGGATTTTATAAAAATGGGTAAATATTTTGGGACTGATGGAGTCCGTGGAGAAGCTAACGTAGAATTAACGCCAGAATTGGCCTTTAAACTAGGACGTTTTGGAGGCTATGTTCTTAGCCAACATGAAACGGAAGCACCGAAAGTTTTTGTAGGACGTGATACACGTATTTCTGGGGAAATGCTAGAATCTGCCTTGGTAGCTGGTCTTCTTTCAGTTGGTATTCACGTATACAAACTAGGTGTTTTGGCAACACCAGCAGTAGCTTACTTGGTAAAAACTGAAGGAGCAAGTGCTGGTGTCATGATTTCTGCCAGCCACAATCCAGCCCTTGATAACGGAATTAAGTTCTTTGGCGGTGATGGCTTCAAACTGGACGATGAAAAAGAAGCAGAAATTGAAGCCTTGCTAGACGCTGCGGAAGATACTCTTCCTCGTCCAAGTGCAGAAGGCTTGGGAACCTTGGTAGATTATCCAGAAGGCTTGCGTAAGTATGAAGGCTATCTTGTTTCAACTGGAACTCCTCTTGAGGGAATGAAGGTTGCCTTGGACACAGCAAACGGTGCGGCGTCTACAAGTGCCCGTCAAATCTTTGCAGACCTTGGCGCTCAATTAACTGTTATCGGGGAAACACCAGATGGTCTTAACATCAACCTTAATGTTGGTTCAACTCACCCAGAAGCTCTTCAAGATGTGGTCAAAGAAAGCGGCTCAGCTATTGGTTTGGCCTTTGACGGAGACAGTGACCGTTTGATTGCTGTTGATGAAAATGGCGACATCGTTGATGGTGACAAGATTATGTACATCATCGGAAAATATCTTTCTGAAAAAGGACAATTGGCGCAAAATACAATTGTGACAACTGTTATGTCCAACCTTGGCTTCCACAAGGCCTTGGACCGTGAAGGCATTAACAAGGCAGTCACTGCAGTTGGCGACCGCTATGTTGTGGAAGAAATGCGAAAATCAGGTTACAACCTTGGTGGTGAACAGTCTGGTCACGTCATCTTGATGGACTACAATACAACAGGTGATGGTCAATTATCAGCTGTCCAATTGACTAAAATCATGAAGGAAACTGGTAAGAGTTTGTCAGAGTTGGCAGTAGAAGTAACCATCTATCCACAAAAATTAGTCAATATCCGAGTGGAAAATGCCATGAAGGAAAAGGCTATGGAAGTGCCAGCTATTAAGGCTATCATCGAGAAGATGGAAGAAGAAATGGCAGGGAATGGCCGTATCCTAGTACGCCCAAGTGGAACAGAGCCCCTTTTGCGTGTCATGGCAGAAGCGCCTACAACAGAAGAAGTGGACTACTATGTTGATACTATCGCAGACGTAGTTCGAGCTGAAATCGGGATTGACTAAATCCTAGAAAACTAGATGAAAATAAAAAATTATGGTACAATAGCTTATAATATTGTAGCCAAGGGAGAAAGACATGAATCTTAAACGTGAACAAGAATTTGTTAGTCAGTATCATTTTGATGCGCGTAATTTTGAATGGGAAAATGAAAATGGAGCTCCTGAAACTAAGGTGGATGTGAACTTCCAATTACTCCAACATGACCAAGAAAATCAAGTGACATCTTTAGTGGTTGTCTTAAGTTTTATGATTGTCTTTGACAAATTTGTTATCAGTGGAACGATTTCCCAAGTTAACCATGTAGAAGGTCGTATTGTCAATGAACCAAGTGAGTTTAATCAAGAGGAAGTTGAAACTTTGGCCCGTCCATGTTTGAACATGCTTAACCGTTTGACTTACGAAGTAACTGAAATTGCATTAGACTTACCAGGAATCAATTTGGAGTTCTAATATGAAATTAGCTGTTATCACAGATTCCTCTGCCTATCTCAGTGCAGAGACCTTACAAAGAGAAGATTTGTTTGTCTTGGATATTCCTGTCAATATTGATGGTGAAGAGTATGTCGAAGGCATCAATCTGACTGCTGAGGAATTTTACCAAAAAATGGCTCAGGCTTCTGAATTGCCTAAGACCAGTCAACCAAGTATTGCAAAGTTAGATGAGATTCTAACTTGGCTCAAAGAACAAGGCTATACACATGTTTTGGGGCTTTTCCTATCTTCTGGAATTTCAGGTTTTTACCAAAATATCCAGTATATGGTCGATGACTATGAGGGCTTAACCATTGCCTTCCCAGACACTTTGATTACAAGTGCTCCTCTGGGTATCATGGTTGAAAGTGTCTTTAACTGGCGAGACCAGGGTGATGACTTTGCCATTATTCAGGATAAGCTAGCTATTCAAATTAGTCACACATCTGCTTTCATCATGGTGGATGACTTGGACCACTTGGTTAAAGGTGGACGCCTTTCAAATGGAGCTGCTATTTTGGGCAATCTGCTAAGCATTAAGCCAATCCTCTATTTCAATGACCAAGGTGTGATTGAAGTTTACGAAAAAGTTCGTACTGAAAAGAAAGCAACCAAGCGCTTAATTGAAATTATCAAGGAAGCCACAGCTTCAGGCCAATACCGTATCATTGTCATTCACGGGAATGCTCCTGAAAAGGCTGAAGAATTGCGTCAGCACTTACTTGAATCTGGAGTAGGTACGGATATTTCACTTGCTACATTTGGTAGTGTCATTGGAACACACCTAGGGGCAGGAAGTATTGCTCTAGGTTATATTCCAGTGATTTAGTTGGCGCTTTTAAGCTAGTTAAGAAATCTTGTATCTTAGAAATTGAACACGGACTACCTGCCTCATGAAAAAAGATGCCTGTTTTTCCTTTCATGGAAAGTCAGCGTCATTCCCTATTTTTCATGGGCAGCTAACGTCCTTTGTATCTTAGTCAGGAGTAGAGATGAGTATTCGAGTAATTATTGCTGGTTTTAAGGGAAAGATGGGCCAGGCTGCTTGTCAGATGGTCTTGGCTGATCCAGACTTGGACTTGGTAGCAGTTTTGGATCCCTTTGAGTCTGAATCAGAATGGCAGGGTATTCCTGTTTTCAAGGATAAGACTGATTTAGCAGGCTTTGAAGCGGATGTCTGGGTAGACTTTACTACACCAGCCGTTGCCTATGAAAATACACGCTTTGCTCTTGAAAATGGCTTTGCTCCAGTAGTTGGAACGACTGGTTTCACAAGTGAAGAAATTGCAGAGCTAAAAGAATTTTCTCGTGCCCAAGATTTGGGTGGTTTGATAGCTCCAAATTTCGCCTTGGGTGCTGTTTTACTCATGCAATTTGCGAAGCAGGCTGCTAAATATTTCCCAAATGTGGAGATTATCGAGCTCCATCATGACAAGAAAAAGGATGCACCGAGTGGAACTGCTATTAAAACAGCTGAGTTAATGGCAGAAGTTCGAGAGTCTACCCAGCAAGGTGCGCCTGATGAGGAAGAATTGATTACAGGTGCCCGTGGTGCTGATTTTGATGGCATGCGGATCCACTCAGTTCGTTTGCCAGGTTTGGTAGCCCATCAGGAAGTAATCTTTGGCAATCAAGGAGAAGGATTGACCCTCCGTCATGACTCCTATGATCGCAGCTCCTTCATGACAGGGGTGAATTTGGGAATTAAAGAAGTTGTCAAGCGTCATGAGCTTGTCTATGGATTAGAACACTTATTATGAGATTAACGCAAATGCCTTCTGAATTTCAGAAGGCTTTACCAGTATTAGAAAAAATTAAAGAAGCAGGATTTGAAGCCTATTTTGTTGGGGGTTCCGTCAGAGATGCCCTTCTCAATCGTCCCATCCATGATGTGGATATTGCGACGTCTTCTTATCCAGAAGAGACCAAGCAGATTTTTCCTCGAACAGCCGATATCGGAATCGAACATGGAACCGTCTTGGTACTAGATGGGGATGAGGAGTATGAGGTAACCACTTTTCGGACAGAGGATGTCTATGTGGACTATCGCAGACCCAGTGCGGTTTCCTTTGTGCGTTCGCTAGAAGAAGATCTCAAACGCCGTGATTTTACAGTCAATGCCTTTGCCTTGGATGAGACAGGGGAAATCATTGACTTGTTTCATGGTTTAGAGGATTTGGAAAACCAAGTCTTGAGGGCGGTTGGAGTGGCAAGTGAGCGTTTCAACGAAGACGCTCTGCGGATTATGCGTGGCTTCCGTTTTCAGGCTAGTCTTGGCTTTGAGCTTGAGCCAGAAACATTTAAGGCTATGAAGACCTTGACGCCGCTTTTGGAGAAAATTTCTGTAGAGCGTACCTTCGTTGAGTTTGATAAACTCTTGCTGGCTCCATTTTGGAGAAGGGGCTTGGCTTCCATGATTGAGAGTCAAGCTTATGACTATCTCCCTGATATGGCAGCTAGCCAGGACAAGCTCAATAGACTGTTTGATTTGGAGACTGATTTCACCTTTAAATCCTCTGAACAAGCCTGGACAGCTCTACTGTGGGCTTTGGAGATTGAAAATGCACAGCCATTTTTGAAGGCTTGGAAGACCTCACGTCAATTTGCCAAGCAGGTACAGGATTTACTGACTATTTTGGCCTTGCGTGAAAAGGGAGAATTGAGCAAGCGCGATTGTTATCGCTTTGATTTAGATTTACTTTTACAGGCTGAAAATCTTCGTCAGGCTCAAGGAAAAGAAGTTAACCCGCAAGTCATCACAGAAACTTACCAGAGTCTGACCATTCATGATAAGAAAGAAATTCAGATTAATGGTGGTATTTTGATCAAGGAATATGGTTATCAGCCGGGCCCAGATTTGGGAGAGATTTTAACAGAGATTGAGTATGCTATTGTCGATGGAGAATTAGAAAATGACCGTCAAGCCATCCATGCTTACCTGAGGGAGAAAAAATGAGTGATTTTATCGTTGAAAAACTAAGTAAATCCGTCGGTGATAAGACCGTTTTTAAGGATATTTCCTTTATTATCCATGACCTAGACAGAATTGGTCTGATTGGTGTCAATGGAACAGGGAAGACCACCCTTTTAGATGTTCTTTCTGGTGTTTCTGGCTTTGATGGGGATGTGAGTCCCTTTTCAGCTAAGAATGATTACCAGATTGGTTACTTGACCCAAGATCCTGATTTTGATGATAGCAAGACGGTCTTGGATACAGTCCTATCCAGCAATCTCAAGGAAATCCAGCTCATTCGTGAATATGAGTTGATTATGCTCAACTATAGTGAGGACAAGCAGGCGCGTTTGGAACGAGTCATGGCAGAAATGGACTCTCTCCAAGCTTGGGAAATTGAGAGTCAGGTCAAGACCGTTCTCAGCAAGCTGGGGATTCAGGACTTATCCACTCCTGTTGGGGAATTGTCAGGTGGTCTAAGAAGACGGGTCCAGTTGGCGCAAGTTCTTCTTGGCAACCACGACCTTTTGCTTTTGGATGAGCCGACCAACCATCTGGACATTGTGACTATTGAGTGGCTGACCCTCTTTTTGAAAAATTTCAAGAAGACCGTCCTTTTTATCACCCACGATCGCTATTTCTTAGACGCTTTGTCGACACGGATTTTCGAGTTGGATCGCGCAGGATTGACCGAGTATCAAGGGAATTATCAGGACTATGTTCGCCTTAAGGCGGAACAAGACGAGCGCGACGCGGCTCTTCTTCACAAAAAAGAACAACTCTACAAACAAGAATTGGCCTGGATGAGCAGACAACCGCAGGCGCGTGCGACCAAGCAGCAGGCTCGTATCAATCGTTTCCACGACCTGAAAAAGGAAGTTTCAGGCGGCGTTGCTGAAACAGACTTGACCATGAACTTTGAAACCAGTCGGATTGGGAAAAAGGTCATCGAGTTTCAAGATGTTTCCTTTGCCTATAAAAATAAGCCCATTTTGCAAGATTTTAATCTCTTAGTTCAGGCCAAAGACCGTATCGGAATCGTTGGGGACAATGGTGTTGGAAAATCAACTCTCCTTAACTTGATTGCAGGAAGTCTTGAGCCGACAGCAGGACAAGTGGTGATAGGGGAAACTGTTCGTATCGCCTATTTCTCTCAACAAATTGAGGGTTTGGATGAAAGCAAGCGTGTTATCAATTACCTGCAAGAAGTGGCAGAAGAAGTCAAGACCAGCGGTGGTTCTAGTACTTCGATTGCAGAGCTGCTGGAGCAGTTCCTCTTCCCACGTTCGACGCATGGAACCTTGATTGAGAAATTGTCTGGGGGAGAGAAAAAACGTCTTTATCTCCTCAAACTGCTTTTGGAAAAACCAAATGTTCTTCTCTTGGACGAACCGACAAATGACCTAGATATTGCGACCTTGACAGTTTTGGAGAATTTCTTGCAAGGTTTTGCTGGTCCAGTTTTGACAGTTAGCCATGACCGTTATTTCTTAGATAAGGTAGCGACCAAGATTCTGGCTTTTGAGGATGGCAAGATTCGTCCTTTCTTTGGTCATTACACCGACTATCTTGATGAAAAAGCCTTTGAAACAGAGATGGCCAATCAAGTTCAAAAAGCCGAAAAGGAAAAAATCGTCAAGGTTCGAGAAGACAAGAAACGCATGACCTACCAAGAAAAGCAGGAGTGGGCAAGCATTGAAGGCGATATTGAAACCTTGGAAAATCGTATCGCTGCTATTGAAGGGGAAATGCAGGTAAACGGATCTGACTTCGGCAAACTAGCTACTCTTCAAAAAGAACTGGATGAGAAAAACGAAGCACTCCTTGAAAAATACGAACGCTATGAGTATCTAAGTGACTTTAATAGTTAAAAGAATAGAAAAATCCCGTCTCATGGACAGGATTTCTCTATTCTTTTTTGGTTTCTTGATGAAAGATATTTTGCCAAGTTTCGTGGCGACGCCAGATACTGGTATGGACAATTCCATCCATCTCATAGCAGATGAGTTTGGTCTTCTGACTGATGGAAGTGATCTGTATGTCCTTAATCGCAGCTTTAAGTTCTTTTTCGGCCTTATAAGCCTCTTTATCCATCTGTTCTCCATCTTGACGAATATAGACAAAATCGTCAGCCAAGAGTTCTTCCAGTTGATTTCCTTGGTCAATCAATTGTTCGCGCATAAGCAATTTTTTATAGACATTGTCTAAAATCTCATCCTCAGGGATAGGTGCTGGCTCGATATGGACATCGGTATCAAAAACCCCAAAACGTTCCTCCAGCATAGACTCGACTTGATCCGCGATTTCATGACTCTCAAAAACAGACAAGTCAGGATTCATTTCTAGCGTAATATCAAGGTAAATGTTGCTACCGTAGGTGCGACCTCTTTGAGATTTAACCTTGCTAATTTTGGGAATTTCCATAATGGCCTTTTGATAGTCCTCAAGCAGGCGGTCGTCAAAACCATCGGAAAGGCTAAAGGAAGACTCGATAAAGATATCATAGGCAGTCTTCAAGATAAAGAAAGTGATGATAATGGCAACCAGTTTATCCACAATGGGATAATTGAAACTGCTGGCCAGGATGGCAATGGTAGTACCAAGTGAGGTAACAGCATCAGAAAGATTGTCCTGGGCGGCAGCCTTGAGTGCCTTGGAGTTGGATTTCTTACTGAGGCGAGTATTGTAGAGATAAACTAGAAACATAATCGCTGCAGAAATGATTCCTAGAGTTGCACCCAGAGGGTCAATGACTGTTTCTTCACGACTGAGAATCTTTTGAATGGTATCCCTTAGAACATCAAAGCCAACATAGAACATGATAATAGAAGTGACCAAGCTAGCCAAATCTTCAATCTTCCAGTGGCCAAAACGGTGGTCTCGGTCAGCAGGCTGGCGCGCCATTCGAATCCCAATCAAGAGAGCAATATTTCCAATGATGTCCGACACGTTGTTGAAACCATCGGCCACCAAACTGGATGAATGGAGGAGGTGCCCAGTTGCTAATTTGGCTGCAGACAAGATCAAATAGGTCGAAATACTGATAATGGCCCCACGCTCAGCTAACTTGAGATTTGAGATAGATTGCTTCATTCAACTTCCTTTCTAGTCATATAGCATTCTACCATTATACTGGTTTTCAAGGGAAAATTCAAATAAGTCAGTTTTTAGTCTTTGAAAACTTTTCAAAATTTGGTATAATAGTACTACTCAAGGGAGTAGCTGGCAGAAACCTGTGATAGTGTCGTCATTCCGAATTTTGTACTGAAAAGTATGCTTTCCGGCCCTATCTTAAACAGCGAGACTTGTTATGATTAACAGGTCTCTTTTTGTTTGTCGTGAAAAGATACGATGAGGAAAAGAGAGTCTGTTTTGCACACAATGTCAAGGAGGAGACAGATGTCAAAAGAACAAAAACGCCAAGCGTTTTACACTCAGAGTCCTGAAGAGGTCTTGCAGGCTGTGGATGCGACCGAGCAAGGTTTGTCATCAAGTGAGGCGGAAAAGCGCCTTACCGAATTTGGCCACAATGAACTCGAAGAAGGCGAGAAACGATCAATCCTGGTCAAATTCATCGAGCAATTTAAGGATTTGATGATTATCATCCTAGTTGCGGCAGCAATCTTGTCAGTCGTGACTTCTGGTGGGGAAGATATCGCAGATGCCATTATCATCCTAGCCGTGGTTATCATCAACGCTGCCTTTGGTGTTTACCAAGAAGGAAAAGCAGAAGAAGCCATTGAAGCCCTCAAATCTATGTCAAGTCCAGCTGCCCGCGTTCTTCGTGATGGGCATATGGCGGAGATTGACTCTAAAGAATTGGTTCCTGGTGATATCGTTGCCCTTGAAGCTGGTGATGTAGTACCTGCAGACCTACGTTTGCTAGAAGCTAATTCTCTCAAGATTGAAGAAGCTGCTCTTACAGGTGAGTCTGTACCAGTCGAAAAAGACTTGACAGTTGAACTTGATGCAGATGCTGGTATTGGTGACCGTGTCAATATGGCCTTCCAAAACTCAAACGTAACCTATGGTCGTGGGATGGGTGTTGTTGTTAATACAGGTATGTATACTGAAGTAGGTCACATTGCTGGTATGCTTCAAGACGCTGATGAGACTGATACACCCCTCAAACAAAACTTGAACAACCTTTCTAAGGTCTTGACCTATGCAATTTTGGTCATTGCACTTGTTACTTTTGTAGTTGGTGTTTTCATTCAAGGTAAAAATCCACTCGGTGAGTTGATGACCTCTGTTGCGCTTGCCGTTGCAGCCATTCCAGAAGGGCTACCAGCTATCGTAACTATCGTTCTTGCCCTTGGTACTCAAGTTTTGGCCAAACGAAATTCTATTGTTCGTAAGTTGCCAGCTGTAGAAACCCTTGGTTCAACTGAAATCATCGCTTCTGATAAGACTGGTACGCTGACTATGAACAAGATGACAGTTGAAAAAGTCTTCTACGATGCAGTCCTACATGACTCAGCTGATGACATTGAGCTAGGTCTTGAAATGCCGCTTCTTCGTTCAGTTGTCTTGGCAAATGATACGAAAATTGATGTGGAAGGCAACCTGATTGGTGACCCAACCGAAACAGCCTTCATCCAATATGCCTTGGACAAGGGCTACGATGTTAAAGGATTTTTAGAGAAATATCCTCGTGTAGCTGAATTGCCATTTGATTCTGAACGTAAGCTCATGTCAACGGTTCACCCATTGCCAGATGGTCGTTTCCTTGTAGCAGTCAAGGGTGCACCAGACCAACTTTTGAAACGTTGTGTTCTTCGTGACAAAGCTGGGGATATTGCTCCGATTGATGAGAAGGTTATAAACCTCATTCATACCAACAACTCTGAAATGGCTCACCAAGCCTTGCGTGTCCTTGCAGGTGCTTATAAGGTTGTTGATAGTATTCCAGAAAACCTTACTTCTGAAGAGCTTGAAAATGATCTAATCTTTACTGGTTTGATTGGGATGATTGACCCTGAACGTCCTGAAGCTGCTGAGGCTGTTCGTGTGGCTAAGGAAGCTGGAATTCGTCCAATCATGATTACGGGTGACCATCAAGATACTGCAGAAGCTATTGCCAAACGTTTGGGTATCATCGATGCAAATGATACCGAAGGCCACGTTTTAACTGGTGCTGAACTCAATGAACTGTCAGATGAAGACTTTGAAAAAGTAGTTGGTCAATACTCTGTTTATGCCCGTGTGTCTCCAGAACACAAGGTTCGTATCGTCAAGGCTTGGCAAAAACAAGGTAAGGTCGTTGCCATGACAGGTGACGGTGTCAATGATGCGCCAGCTCTGAAAACAGCCGATATCGGTATCGGTATGGGAATCACTGGTACAGAGGTTTCTAAGGGAGCTTCTGACATGATTCTTGCAGATGATAACTTTGCGACTATTATCGTCGCAGTGGAAGAAGGACGTAAGGTCTTCTCAAACATTCAAAAGACTATTCAGTACCTACTTTCTGCCAATACTGCTGAAGTATTGACTATCTTCCTATCAACCTTGTTTGGTTGGGATGTCTTACAGCCAGTTCATCTCTTGTGGATTAACTTGGTAACAGATACCTTCCCAGCTATCGCTCTTGGTGTTGAACCTGCTGAGCCTGGTGTCATGAATCATAAACCGCGTGGACGCAAGGCAAGCTTCTTCTCAGGTGGTGTTTTCAGTTCTATCATCTATCAAGGTGTACTCCAAGCAGCTATTGTTATGAGTGTTTATGGTCTTGCTATTGCTTACCCAGTACATGTGGGTGATAATCATGCCATTCACGCAGATGCCCTTACTATGGCCTTTGCAACCCTTGGTTTGATTCAGCTCTTCCATGCCTACAATGTCAAGTCTGTTTACCAGTCCATCTTGACAGTTGGCCCATTCAAGTCTAAGACCTTTAACTGGTCTATCTTGGTATCCTTCATTCTTCTTATGGCAACAATCATCGTAGAACCGCTTGAAGGAATCTTCCACGTAACCAAACTAGACTTGTCACAATGGGGAATTGTTATGGCTGGAAGTTTCTCAATGATTATCATCGTCGAAATCGTTAAATTTATCCAACGTAAACTCGGCTTTGATAAGAATGCGATTTAAAAAAAAGTCATCTTCGGATGGCTTTTTGTTACAGTTGAGGGAAAGGGCTTGCAGTTGCCGTCTTTTGTGCTATAATTGCTATAATATAGTAAAAAGTAAGAGGAGTGTGAGGAAGTGGAAAAGAAAATTGTAAAGGATATTTTGTTTTTATCTCAGGTGTCTCAGCCGGCAAGTCAGGAAGACCTTTATCTTGCCAGAGATTTACAGGATACGCTTTTAGCGAATCGTGAGACCTGTGTTGGTCTGGCTGCCAATATGATTGGGGTGCAGAAGCGCGTGATTATCTTTAATCTTGGCTTGGTTCCTGTGGTCATGTTTAACCCAGTGCTCCTGTCCTCTGAAGGATTTTATGAGACAGAAGAAGGCTGTTTGTCCTTGACGGGTGTGAGACCTACTAAGCGTTATGAAACCATAAGGGTTGCCTATCGTGACAGCAAGTGGCAGGAACAGACCATGACCTTGACAGGCTTTCCAGCACAGATTTGCCAGCATGAACTGGATCACTTGGAAGGACGAATCATTTAGGAGGAAAGCAAATGAAACGGATAGTCTTTGAACTTATTTTTATCGCAACGACCTGGTATATCTTTTTACCTCCCCTTAATTTGACCAGCTGGGAATTTCTCTTTTTCCTCTGTGGGCATTTGCTGGTTGTATCAATCTTATTTGGCTTTGGCAAGGGGATAAACCTTGTCAAAACGGTTTATGTGCGCCACGGAAAGGCGGAAGCTGCTTTAAATTTTGAGGGTTTCAAAATCAATCGGTTAGGGAAAATTCTTTTTGCTTCTATTGGAGGAATTCTTCTCTTAGCAGCCTTGGTTTCCTTGGTGACTTCTAGCATTTTTCAGGCTAAAAATTATGCTAATGTAGTCACAGTTACGGAAAAAGACTTTACTGAATTTCCTAAGACTGACACCAGTAAGGTTCCTATCTTAGATAGAAGTACCGCTGAAAAAATTGGTGACCGTTACTTGGGTTCCCTAACGGATAAGGTGTCGCAATACGTGGCGGCAGACACCTATACCCAACTGACGATTGATGGGAAACCTTATCGGGTTACACCGTTAGAATATGCAGATCCTATCAAATGGTTTAACAATCAGGCCAAGGGAATCGGCGAGTATATCAAGGTGGACATGGTAACTGGAAATGCCAACTTGGTGGACTTGAAGACACCAATCAAGTATTCTGACTCGGAGTATTTTAACCGTGATGTCAAACGCCACCTACGCTTGAAGTACCCAACTAAAATCTTCAAGACTCCATCTTTTGAGGTGGACGATGAGGGAAATCCTTTCTATGTAGCAACGGTTTACCAAAAGCAATTTGGACTTGCGGTTCCCCGTCCTGTTTCAGTCATTATCTTGGATGCCACAAATGGAGAAACCAAGGAATACAGCTTGGCAGATGTTCCAGAATGGGTGGACCGTGTTTATCCAGCTGAGGAAACCATCGAGCAAATCAACTATAACGGCAAGTACAAGGACGGTTTCTGGAATGCTATGATTTCCAAGAAAAACGTGACCCAGACTACCAAGGGCTATAATTACTTGTCTATCGGGAATGACATCTACCTCTACACAGGTGTGACGTCGGCTAATGCGGATGAAAGTAATCTTGGTTTCATTCTTGAAAATATGCGAACAGGAGAAATCACTAAGTATAGCTTGGCTTCTGCGACAGAAGAATCAGCCCGTGAATCAGCAGAAGGTGCTGTTCAGGAGAAATCCTACAAGGCGACCTTCCCAATCCTCATCAACCTCAATGACAAGCCTCTCTACATCATGGGCTTGAAGGACAATGCTGGTTTGGTCAAAGAGTACGCTCTGGTAGACGCAGTCGAGTACCAAAATGTTATCGTAGCTACGACAGTGGAAGAGCTACTCAGCAAGTACGCCAATAAAAACGATCTTGAAATTGATAATGAAACCACAGAAAGTATCAAGGGTGTGGTAGCAGATCTCAAATCAGCTGTTATCAAGGGAGACACCGTCTACTTCTTTAAAGTTGATGGCAAGATTTACAAGGTTAAGGCCTCAGTATCAGATGACCTCCCTTACCTCGAAAATGGTAAAACCTTCGAAGGTCAAGTAGGAAAAGACAACTATCTCAAGACCTTTAAAGTGCAGTAAGGGAAGAGGCTGGGCAAAAACTCAATTTCAGGAAAAAATGAAGTAAATTATTCCACAATAAAACGCATAGTATCAAGATTTTTCAACACCTGATATTATGCGTTTTTTTCTGAGGTTTAAGACTTTTCCCAGTCTCTTTTCAGATGAATTTCTTGGTAGTGGCAAAAAAATATGCTACACTATTAATATGAAAATTTTAATCCCAACAGCAAAAGAAATGAACACAGATTTACCAAGTATTGAAGCCACTCCTTTAAAGCCAGAAAGTCAGGCCGTGCTTGATGCCTTGGCTCTCTATTCTGCTAGTCAATTGGAGAGTTTTTACAAGGTATCAGCTGAAAAGGCGGCGGAAGAATTTCAACATATCCAAGCTTTGAAAAGGCAAACTGCTCAATACTATCCAGCTCTGAAACTTTTTGATGGGCTAATGTACCGCCACATTAAGCGAGACAAATTGAACGATGCAGAACAGGCCTATCTTGAAAATCATGTTTTTATTACCTCGGCTTTGTACGGTGTTGTTCCAGCCTTGTCACCTATGGCCCCTCACCGTTTGGACTTTTTGATGAAGTTAAAAGTTGCTGGTAAGACTTTGAAGAGCCATTGGAAGTCAGCCTACGATGAAGCTGTGAAGAAGGAAGACCTAATTTTCTCCCTCTTGTCATCCGAGTTTGAGACTGTGTTTTCTAAGGAAATCAGAGAAAAAATGGTGACCTTCAAATTCATGGAGGACAAGGGTGGTCAGCTGAAGATTCATTCAACTATTTCAAAGAAAGCGCGTGGTGCCTTCTTGACAGCTCTGATAGAAAATCAAGTACAGACGGTGGAGGAAGCACGTCGCTTAAGTTTTGCAGGATTTACCTACCGAGAAGATTTGTCCCAGCCACAGGAATTGGTTTTTGTAAAGGAAGTATAGAAAATAGATAAAAGAAAAAGTCAGCAGTATTATGCTGACTTTTCTAGTTTATAAAGTATTGGATATATGAATCTCATTTGATAAACAGTTAAGATGATTAACCAAATCCATGATTGACAGATGGTTTCGGCAAATAAACTTCTTGGTAATCCCTGGAATATAGAAATTAGACACGATGATATCGTAATCTGTCTGATTTAAAATCTCAGGACTTGTTTTTAATTCATCCCAAGTATCGAAGGTAAAGCGGTTATTACAGTAGTAGGAAAGCATATCAACAAAGGTAAGGGATATAGCATGGTCAAAGTTACTGATAATTAAAACCTTGATAGGTGGTCGATTTTCTAACAACTGAGTAGAGAGGTTTTCAGCATGGGTTAAGATGGTGTACATCAAGTGTTCCAACTGTTCAGGATGGTCATGCTGTCCAATTGCCTGACGGTATTGAGCCAGTTCTTGACGCGCACTCCCCATAAAGTCTGGGAAGTAAACTTCAAACTTTTTAATCGTCAATGCTTTTTGTTCAAATAAGATTGGGGTAGAAAAGATTTCCTGTCTTTCAAAGAAAGCGGTGTTGTGTAAATGCCAAATCAGCTCATCGTGGTTGGTAAAAGTAATCTTATATTGTTTTGATAGGCTTTCTAGTATTTGACTCAGTAATTGGTAAGAGTGTCTTGCTTCACTGTTCTCTTCTAAAGAGTTGAAGAATTCTTGAGGATCTAAGAAAATGTTACTTTGAATAAAGGAAATAAAAATTTGTGCAATGATATCTGGAGTGATTTCAAGTCCCAGTTTTTCAGAGAAATGGACAAGTATCTCCTCAAAGTTTGGAATACTCGCCAAAATAGGATAGTATTCATCATAGAAATGATTTGGTAAGTCGATAAAATGACCATTTTTGATGCGGTAAATACTGATAGCTATCATCAGTTTGTACATTCTATAAATTGAAAATCGCATTGGATAATTCGTAATTTTATAGAAGAAGTCAACAAACTCTGTTAAATCTTCCTCAGGAAGATCAGGAAAAGGCCAGTCTAAGAAATAATAGCGCTCAGAAAAGTATTGAGCAAAAAAATAGCGTATATCAATCTCATTCCCACGTATCTCGGATGGAGTAAAAGATAGTTCAATTTGGAATTGAGTTGATAGAGTTTTTGTAATATTTCTGCCCAGTCGATAGAGGTTGGCATTACTAGAGTGAAGATTTTCTATTGTTCGATAAATAGGTAGCCCCTCATTAAAAAACAGATACTCTAGTAATTGAAAAGATTGAGAATGAGCAAGAAAATATTGATAAATATCTTCTACACTAGTGTTAACTTCTAAATCTATCATGATTCCGTTAACAGAAGATTGGATGTCAATAGATGGAAAGGCAACACGTAATTCATTTAAATCACTTTTTAAGATTCGTTCTGTACATCCTAATTTTTCGGCTAGTTCATGCAATTTCATCCAATTACGATTTTGAATCAAGGTTTCCATTAAACGTAATTGTCTTTGATCTTTTGTGGATAAAAGGTTGCGCATATTGGTAATTTCCTCCTATTTTCATTATATCATATTATTGTCTAAAGTGTACAAAAATGTCGGAGTAGAAAAATTGTCTGAATTAGTCAGAAAAATTAGAATAATATAAGTGACTTTTAGGTACAAAAAGAGAATATATTAATTGTATAGAAAATATTGATTTATATATCAAATGGTTGTAGAGTAGGAACTATAAAATATTATCTAGGAGTTTAAAATGAAACATTCACATAAGAAATCATTTGACTGGTATAGCATGCAACAACGATACTCTATTCGTAAGTATCACTTTGGTGCAGCTAGTGTCTTGCTCGGTACAGCTTTAGTATTGGGAACTGCCGCTAATGCGCAATCAGTACAAGCGGAGGAACAACATCCAGAAGCAACTAACAGTGTTTCTGTTGATAAGGTAGATGAAGCTACTAAACCAGCAGAAGTTTCTACACCTAAAAAAGAAACAACTTATGCAGCTCCAACTGTTGCGAACCCAGTAGAAACGACTCCAGCTAAAACTGAAGAAGCTACTAGACCAGCAGAAAAAGTTGAAGAAGCAAAAGATAAAAAAGAAGAAGTAACGCATCAAGATGCTGTTGACAAGTCAAAATTGTTAACGGCTCTTTCGCGTGCTAAAAAACTTGAGAGTAAGTTATATACAGAAGCAAGTGCTGCAAACTTGCAAGCAAGTATCCAAGCTGGTCAAAGCTTGCTTGGGAAAGCAGATGCAACTGAAGTTGAATTATCAGCAGCAGAGTCATCTATTCAATCGGCTATTATTGGTCTAGAACTTCGTTCTAACTCTGATAAAGGAACTGTATCAGAAACTCCTGTAGTGAAGAAAGCTGACGCGGCAGAAGCCAAAGAAGAAGCTAAACCAGTTGCAACAACTGATCGTTCAGCTCTTGATAGTACTGTTTTGCCGACTAGCACACCTGTTAAAGTAGAAGCTACGTCAAGATTTGCATCTACTAATGAGCTTTTGAAACCAGCTCTTAGCCTTTCTGACGCTCGCCAAAATCCAGCTATCCGTAAAGAAGACTTGGATAAAGGGCACAGTGGCTTTAGAGCAGCTAGCAATCCAGCTAACCCAATTGTTTCAGGTTCTGGAAATACAGTTGCATTTACAGATATTAGTCAAGGTGGTCGTAGTTATAGTTTCCGTGGCTACGGAAACTCACGTGGTGGTAATTCAATTCATTACGATGTAACAACAGTACGTCAAGGTAATAGATTGAATTTCACAATTAGATACTCTGGTCCAGGTGAATTTGTTAATAATAACTTTATCTTGGACAAAGGGGATGGATTTGGAAATCCTTCAAATGCAACCATCACAACTCCAAGATTAAGAGAGCAATCAAAACCTATTAGCCAGGGTGCCAACTTCGTATCTCACTCAGGATACAGTATGACCTCTGCTACTTCAACAAATATGGAACAAACAATCAGATTTAGTTTGCCTATCATTAATCCAAATGGTGACTTGTCTGTTCGTTTGAAACCAGTTACTTTTAACGTGGACCAAGGTGGTGGCGGTGCCGCTACTAGCAATGACCCATACAGTAACTCTAACTATTATTATAGAGCAAACCCACTCCTCTTGGATGCAAATCCAAATGGTGGTACTAGTAACAAGACTGTTACAGAAGAACTTGAATTCCAAACTATCTATCTTCCAACTAGTAAATTGCCAGAAGGTGAGACTAGATTAGTTAGAGAAGGTGAAAAAGGACAACGTCAAATTACCTATAAAGTTCATCGATTAGGTAATGAAACAATCCTAGGCTTGCCAATTAGTAATAGAGTTACTAAAGAAGCTAAACCACGTATTGTTCAAATCGGTGTTGCTAAAGAATTCATTGAAACTGTAAAACCACGTGTTGATCAAAATAAAATCGGTGATACCAATAACCTCACTTTCTATCTTGATAATGATGGTAACGGTGTTTACACTGAAGGTGTAGACGAACTTGTTCAAAGAATTGCTATTAAAGATGGTGCTAAAGGTGAAAAAGGAGATCAAGGTGAACGTGGTCTGACTGGAGCACAAGGTGCTAAAGGTGAAAAAGGGGATCAAGGTGAACGTGGTCTGACTGGAGCACAAGGTGCTAAAGGTGAAAAAGGGGATCAAGGTGAACGTGGTCTCACTGGAGCTAAAGGTGAAAAAGGAGATCGAGGCGAACGCGGTCTGACTGGAGCACAAGGTGCCAAAGGTGAAAAAGGAGACCAAGGTGAACGCGGTCTAACCGGAGCACAAGGAGCTAAAGGTGAAAAAGGAGACCAAGGTGAACGCGGTTTAACTGGAGCTAAAGGTGAAAAAGGAGACCAAGGTGAACGCGGTTTAACTGGAGCTAAAGGTGAAAAAGGAGACCGAGGCGAACGCGGTCTCACTGGAGCTAAAGGTGAAAAAGGAGACCGAGGCGAACGCGGTTTAACTGGAGCTAAAGGTGAAAAAGGAGACCAAGGTGAACGCGGTCTCACTGGAGCTAAAGGTGAAAAAGGAGACCAAGGTGAACGCGGTTTAACTGGAGCTAAAGGTGAAAAAGGAGACCAAGGTGAACGCGGTCTCACTGGAGCTAAAGGTGAAAAAGGAGACCGAGGTGAACGCGGTTTAACTGGAGCTAAAGGTGAAAAAGGAGACCAAGGTCAGGCAGGTCGTGACGGTGTAACTCCAACCGTAACCGTTAAAGATAATAAAGATGACGGCACTCATACTATCACGATTAACGACGGTAGAGGTAATGTTACAAATACTGTTGTAAGAGATGGTTTCGATGGAGCAAGCCCATTAGTTGCGACTCAACGAAATGAAGCTGATAAAACAACAACTGTTATCTTCTATTATGATCAAAATGACAACAACGAATTTGATGCAGGAGATACAAAACTAAAAGAAGTTGTCATTGCAGATGGTGCCAAAGGTGAAAAAGGAGACCAAGGTGAACGTGGATTAACTGGTGCACAAGGTGCTAAAGGTGATCGTGGCGAACGTGGTGAAACAGGGGCAGCAGGACGTGATGGTAAAACGCCAGTAATTACTACAGCTCGTGGTAAAGATGGTCATAGTACTGACATTACATTTACAATTCCTGGAGAAGAGCCTGTTGTAGCTAACATTAAAGATGGTAAAGATGGACGTACACCAACCATCGACTTAAATGCCTTAGCTGAAGCAGCAGCAAGATTAAACAATCAAAGAAGCGGAAGAGTAAGAAGAGCTTTAGCAGACGCCCCATCTACAGCACCAGCAGAAAAACCAAGAGAAGGTACTCTTATTACAGCGTACTTTGATAACAATGGTAATGGTCGGTACGATGAAGGTATAGATGACTTAATTGCTAAACAACCAATTTATAATGGTACAGACGGTGCCAATGGTGCAGCAGGTGCAGCCGGACGTAATGGTGCTGAATTATTAAGTGGACCTAAAGCACCAACAGCAGATGATGGTAAAGATGGCGACACTTATATCGATGCAACTACAGGTGATGTTTATAAGAAAGAAAACGGAACTTGGGATAAGATTGGTAACATTCGTGGACCTCAAGGTCTAAAAGGTGAAGCCGGAGTTGCAGGACCACAAGGACCACAAGGGCTACAAGGACCTAAGGGTGACCAGGGTGCTCAAGGTCTTCAAGGACGTGATGGTCAAGACGGAGCACAAGGTTTACCAGGACGCGACGGACGAGATGGCGCAGCAGGTCGTGACGGACGTGATGGACGCGACGGAAAAGACGTCTTGAACGGCAAAGTTAACCCAGAAGCAAATCAAGGTAAAGACGGCGATAAATACGTTAACACAGAAACAGGTGACGTCTTCGTTAAGAATAACGGCAACTGGGACAAAGAAGGCAACATCAAGGGACCTAAAGGGGACAAAGGTGCTCAAGGTCTTCAAGGTGAGCGTGGTCAAGACGGAGCACAAGGTTTACCAGGACGCGATGGACGAGATGGCGCAGCAGGTCGTGACGGACGTGATGGCCGCGACGGTAAAGACGTCTTGAACGGCAAAGTTAACCCAGAAGCAAATCAAGGTAAAGACGGCGATAAATACGTCAATACAGAAACAGGCG
>NZ_CAKAKP010000001.1:300000-385830 GCF_916700555.1 Streptococcus sp. Marseille-Q5112 | reverse complement strand
TTGTGTTCAATAAAGAAGCGAACGACTACTTCGACATTACTGAACCAGAAAGTAAGCTAGCTCGAATCGTGTTTTCTTATTACGGCGCTCTCAATGCCCAATTAAAAGGAGATGAAGCTCGTGCCCGAAGTTTGTTTGAAAGTATCGCCCATGAAAATCCAGAACTCTTTTGTGTACAGGAAGCGAAAAAATATTTAGAATCAGTGAAATGAGAGTAATATATGAAATTAGTAAAAAAAATAGTAAGTAGGGCGACAGAAAACACTCTTCTACAAATTGAGACTATTAGTCAGTTAAGTTATATTATATCAATGATTATAGGAGCATTAGCAATTTTTTTAGAACGTCAACCTGAAACAAAACGGTGGGGGTTAATACTCGCTTTACTGATGCTACTTGTAGTCATCTGGATCTTATATCTACGTTTTGTCCTAAGCAAAGTTATTGTTCTAGTGTTACACGATTCTATTGATCTTAAGCTATATGAAGACATGTTAAGAGTTCAATCAGAAAAATCTATTAAGCCCTTTAGAGCAACATATCGTGAGAATTACCAAATTATCCAAGGTCGAGTGGCTTATCTAAAAGGAGATTTTCAAGTTGCCAAGGAAAATATGTCCAAATATGATTTGAAAAAAAATTGGAAGAGATTCAGAACCCCTGCGCTTTTAATATCAAGCTTTGAACTATTAACAGTTTCCATTCATCTTCAAGATGCGCAAGATATTGCTTTCTTTGAGGAACAATTGTCCAAGGCACCAGATTTTAAAGGAGGCAAAGCTACACTTGTTGCTCAAGCCCAAGCCATAAAAGATATTGTGTTCAATAAAGAAGCGAACGACTACTTCGACATTACTGAACCAGAAAGTAAGCTAGCTCGAATCGTGTTTTCTTATTACGGCGCTCTCAATGCCCAATTAAAAGGAGATGAAGCTCGTGCCCGTAGTTTGTTTGAAAGCATTGCCCATGAAAATCCAGAACTCTTTTATGTGCAGGAAGCTAGGAAATATTTAGAAAAAAGAACTGATATAGTTTTAAAATCTGTCTAAGATAGAATATGTTGATGTAAAGTGAAAAGGGAATTAGAAAGCAAATATGAACGGTATTATCAACTTAAAAAAAGAAGCGGGAATGACCTCGCATGATGCAGTTTTTAAACTGCGTAAGATTTTGGGAACCAAGAAGATTGGTCATGGTGGGACCTTAGATCCGGATGTGGTGGGTGTTTTGCCGATTGCGGTTGGCAAGGCGACACGAATGGTCGAGTTTATGCAGGATGAGGGCAAGGTCTATGAGGGGGAAATCACTCTGGGCTATTCCACGACGACTGAGGATGCCAGTGGGGAAGTGGTCGCAGAGACACCTGTTTTATTGCCCTTGGATGAAAATCTTGTCGATGAAGCGATAGCCAATCTGACTGGGCCTATTACTCAGATTCCGCCTATGTATTCGGCTGTTAAGGTCAATGGTCGCAAACTCTATGAGTATGCGCGTGCTGGTCAGGAAGTGGAGCGCCCAGAACGTCAGGTGACCATTTATCAATTTGAGCGAACAAGTCCGATTTCTTATGTGGGTCATCTTGCACGCTTTACTTTTCGTGTGAAATGTAGCAAGGGAACCTATATTCGTACCTTATCGGTTGATTTGGGAGACAAGCTTGGTTATGCGGCTCATATGTCACATCTGACTCGGACTAGTGCAGCTGGTTTACAGCTAGAAGATGCTCTTACCTTGGAAGAAATTGCTGAAAAAGTGGAGGCTGGTCAATTGGACTTTCTTCATCCTCTAGAGATTGGGACAGGCGACCTTGTCAAAGTTTTCCTAAGTCCAGAACAGGCTACAGAAGTACGCTTTGGTCGTTTTATCGAGTTAGAACAGTCGGATAAGGAATTGGCTGCTTTTGAAGGAGATAAATTGCTAGCCATTCTAGAAAAACGGGACAATCTCTACAAGCCAAGGAAGGTTTTTAGCTAGTCTAACTGAGGTGTAGGGAGTGTTGTTTCCCCTAGATTATCCAAACCAGACTATAAATTTTGCAAAAAATGTGATAGAATAGACGACGGATAAAAAAACGGAGGATAGCATGCAAAATAGACCAATCATTATCGGAGTGACAGGTGGTTCTGGTGGTGGTAAGACCAGTGTTTCAAGAGCCATTTTATCGCATTTTCCTGATGAAAAGATTTCCATGATTGAGCATGATTCATACTACAAGGATCAGTCTCATTTGACCTTTGAAGAGCGTGTCAAAACCAACTACGACCATCCTTTTGCCTTTGATACAGACTTGATGATCGAGCAGATTAAGGAATTGTTGGCAGGGCGTCCGGTGGACATTCCGACTTACGACTATACAGAGCATACACGAAGTAGCAAGACCTATCGTCAAGAACCTCAAGATGTCTTTATCGTTGAGGGGATTTTGGTCTTGGAGGATAAGCGCCTGCGCGATTTGATGGATATTAAGATTTTTGTGGATACAGATGATGATGTTCGCATTATTCGTCGGATCAAGCGTGATATGGAAGAGCGTGGCCGTAGCCTTGATAGCGTCATTGACCAGTACTTAGGTGTGGTTAAACCTATGTATCATCAGTTTATCGAACCAACCAAGCGTTATGCTGATATCGTCATTCCTGAAGGGGTCAGCAATACCGTGGCTATTGACCTGTTGACAACCAAGATTGAAAAGATTTTGGAAGAAGCTCGAAACAGCAAATAATCAGATGTGGAGGCTTTGCCTCCTTTTTTATTTTTCCCTCATAATGGTACATAAATGGAGATTTTTAGGCATATTTTTGGTATAATAATACCCATGAAAGAGCAAGAAAATGAATAGTAGGTGGAGATGGAAAAGTATTTATCGGTAACAACTTTGACCAAGTATCTGAAAATGAAATTCGATAAAGACCCTTACTTGGAACGGGTCTATTTAACTGGTCAAGTTTCCAATTTTCGTAAACGACCTACTCACCAATATTTCTCCCTAAAGGATGACCATGCAGTTATTCAAGCGACCATCTGGTCTGGGATTTATCAGAAATTAGGCTTCGACCTGGAAGAAGGGATGAAGATCAATGTGATTGGGCGTGTACAGGTCTACGAACCAAGTGGAAGCTACTCCATTATCATTGAAAAAGCAGAGCCTGATGGGGTTGGAGCGCTTGCGATTCAGTTTGAACAACTCAAGAAAAAATTGACAGAAGAAGGCCTGTTTCAAGAACGCTTCAAGCAACCTCTGCCCCAATTTTCTAAGAGAATTGGTGTAGTAACCAGTCGCAGTGGAGCCGTTATTCGAGATATTATCACGACTGTCAGCAGGCGATTTCCAGGTGTGGACATTCTTCTCTATCCGACCAAGGTGCAAGGTGAAGGGGCTGCGGAGGAAATTGCTCGAAATATTGCGCGTGCTAATCAACGGGACGATTTGGACTTGCTGATTATTGGTCGTGGTGGAGGTTCCATTGAGGATCTCTGGGCCTTTAACGAAGAAATTGTGGTACGAGCTATTTTTGAATCTCGTTTGCCAGTTATCTCTAGTGTGGGGCATGAAACTGATGTGACCTTGGCAGATTTTGTGGCAGATCGACGAGCTGCAACGCCAACAGCTGCTGCTGAACTGGCAACACCTGTGACCAAGTTGGATCTATTAGCTCATTTGCAAAATCAGGAAAAACGGATGGCAACAGCAGTCCGAAATGTCCTATCGAGGAAACAAGAAGCTTTGAAAAAATGCAGTCAGTCAGTTATCTTTAGACAGCCAGAGCGCTTGTATGATAGCTATCTGCAACGCTTGGACCAACTGCAATTGCGCTTAAAACAAAGTTTGCGAACACGGATTTCTGATAATAAACAAGTCGTCCAAGCAAGGACGCATAAACTAGTCCAATTATCGCCTGTTGTCAAAATTCAACGTTATCAAGACCGTCTTGGTCAGTTGGATAAGCTCTTACGTAGCCAAATGGCGTTGGTTTATGATGCCAAGGTTGCTGAGGTCAAGAGACTTTCAGAAGCCTTGCTCATGTTGGATACCAGTCGAATTGTGGCGCGTGGTTATGCTATTGTCAAAAAAGAAGAGTCCGTAGTTGATTCGGTTGAGAGTTTGAAGAAAAAAGACCAAGTGACGCTTTTGATGCGAGATGGTCAAGTAGAATTAGAGGTTAAAGATGTCAAAACAAAAGAAATTTGAGGAAAATCTAGCAGAACTGGAGACCATTGTCCAAAGTTTGGAAAATGGTGAAATTGCTCTGGAAGATGCGATTGCTGCCTTTCAAAAGGGCATGGTCTTGTCAAAAGAGCTCCAAGCGACGCTGGACAAGGCTGAAAAGACCTTGGTCAAGGTTATGCAAGAAGACGGAACAGAAAGTGATTTTGAATGAAAAAGCAAGAAAAATTAGCTCTTGTTGAGTCGGCTTTGGAAGACTTTTATGGAGACCAGCAGGTTGCTTCTAGTTTGCGAGAGTCTGTTCTCTATTCTATTCATGCTGGTGGCAAGCGTATCCGGCCTTTTCTCTTGTTAGAAGTTTTGGAAGCCTTACAAGTTGCCATCAAACCTGCTCACGCGCAGGTAGCTGCGGCCTTGGAAATGATTCATACAGGGAGCTTGATTCACGATGATCTTCCTGCCATGGATGATGATGATTATCGTCGGGGGCGTTTGACCAATCATAAGAAATTTGGTGAAGCTATGGCAATTTTGGCAGGAGATGCTTTATTCCTGGATCCTTATGCCTTGATAGCGCAGGCAGATTTGCCAAGTCAGATTAAGGTAGACTTGATTGCCAACTTATCCCTTGCTTCAGGAAGTCTAGGTATGGTAGCAGGGCAGGTTTTGGACATGGAAGGCGAACACCAGCATTTGTCTTTGGAAGAGCTTCAAACCATTCATGCCAATAAAACTGGGAAGTTACTAGCTTATCCCTTCCAAGCAGCTGCTATTATAGCCGAATTGGCACCTGAGATGCAGGCAAAGTTGAAAACTGTTGGTGAATTGATTGGGCTTGCTTTTCAGGTCAGGGACGATGTACTGGATGTAACAGCTAGTTTTGAGGAGATCGGCAAGACACCACAAAAGGATTTGCAGGCTGAAAAATCAACCTATCCTGCCTTGTTGGGCTTGGAAGAGGCCATTGCCTTTTGTAACCAAACCTTGGATCAAGCTAATGCCAAATTAGAAGAAATTGCCCAGCAGGTTCCCTTTGAAACAGAATCGATTGTAAGTGTAGTAGAAAGTTTGAGAATCAATGGCTAAGGAAAGAGTGGATGTACTAGCTTATAAACAGGGCTTGTTTGAAACGCGAGAGCAAGCCAAGCGCGGTGTGATGGCTGGCCTAGTCGTAGCAGTCCTTAATGGAGAACGGTTTGACAAGCCAGGAGAGAAAATTCCCGATGACACTGAGCTGAAACTCAAAGGTGAAAAACTCAAGTATGTCAGCCGTGGTGGCTTGAAATTGGAAAAGGCCTTGCAGGTCTTTGATTTGTCGGTGGAAGGGACAACAACGATTGATATCGGGGCTTCTACTGGAGGTTTTACCGATGTTATGCTACAGAATGGTGCTGAGTTGGTCTTTGCAGTCGATGTTGGTACCAATCAGTTGGCTTGGAAACTACGCCAGGACCCGAGAGTTGTCAGCATGGAGCAGTTTAATTTCCGCTATGCTGAAAAGACTGATTTCGAGCAGGAACCTAGCTTTGCCAGTATTGATGTGAGTTTCATTTCCCTCAGTCTGATTTTGCCGGCCTTGCACCGAGTCTTGGCAAATCAAGGTCAGGTTGTGGCTCTGGTTAAGCCCCAGTTTGAGGCAGGGCGTGAGCAGATTGGGAAAAATGGAATTATTCGCGATGCCAAGGTGCATCAGAATGTTCTTGAATCTGTCACAACCATGGCAGTAGAGGAAGGATTTTCAGTCCTTGGTTTGGACTTTTCTCCCATCCAAGGTGGACATGGAAATATTGAGTTTTTAGCGTATTTGAAAAAAGAAGAGTCAGCAAGCAATCAGGTTCTTGCTGAGATTGAAGAAGTAGTAGAGAGGGCGCATAGTCAATTTTAAAATGAATAAAAAAGAGAGACTTGAAAAAATTAGACGATTTGTGACAGATTATCAAATCGGTACGCAAGAAGAAATTGTAGAACATTTGAAAGAGGCAGGAATCACTGCCACTCAAGCAACGGTATCCCGAGATATCAAAGAGCTAGGTATTGTCAAAATTCCTTTGAGAGACAATACCTATGTCTATGAATTGCCAAAATCAATCGTAAAAAGTTTGCAACTGGCTGAAGACAATATCGAATCGGCTGAATTGATGGATAAGATGATCAATCTCCAAGTTATTCCAGGAAATACGGCTTTTGTAAAAGCTCAGTTAATCGAGACTTTTGCGGATAAGATTTTTAGCTGTTTAGCTGATGATAGCTCGATTTTAGTCATTGCAAGAAGTGAAAGTCTAGCTGAGGAAATCTTTGAACAAGTAAAAAATTGGTAGGTCTATATGTTACTTGAAATTTCGATAAAAAACTTTGCCATTATTGAGGCTATTTCCCTCAATTTTGAAAAGGGGATGACTGTCTTGACTGGTGAAACGGGTGCAGGGAAGTCGATTATCATTGATGCCATGAATATGATGTTGGGAGCTCGTGCGACGACAGATGTTATTCGTCATGGTGCGCCAAAGGCAGAGATTGAGGGGCTTTTCTCAGTTGAGAATAGTCGTCTTTTACAGGAAATTTTTGATGAGCAAGGTTTGGAAATGGGTGATGAAATTATCATCCGTCGGGAAATCTTGCAAAATGGTCGGAGTATCAGTCGTGTCAATGGCCAGATGGTCAATCTGTCTGTATTGCGTGCTATTGGGCAACATCTTGTTGATATACATGGTCAGCATGACCAAGAAGAGTTAATGCGCCCTCAACTGCATATCCAGATGTTGGATGAATTCGGTAATACAGCCTTTTGGGACTTAAAAGAAACCTATCAAACGAGTTTTGATGCCTATCGAAAAATGCGTAAGCAGGTTCTGGAAGTCAAGAAAAACCAACAGGAACACAAGGCACGTATCGAAATGTTGGAATTTCAAATGGCAGAGATTGAGGCAGCAAACTTGCAGGCTGGAGAAGACTTGGCTCTCAACCATGAACGAGATAAACTCCTCAATCATAAGAATATTGCGGATACGCTAACCAATGCCTACAGTATGTTGGATAATGAGGAATTCTCCAGTCTTGCTAATGTCCGTTCAGCCATGAATGACATGGAAAGTGTCGAAGAGTATGACCCTGAATATCGTGAAATTTCAAGCTCACTATCTGAGACCTACTATGTCTTAGAAGACATTAGCAAACGTCTGGAAGCTATCATTGAGGACCTTGATTTTGACGGCAATCGTCTTATGCAGGTTGAGAATCGTTTGGACCTCCTTCATACTATCACGCGTAAGTATGGTGGGACTGTAGACGATGTCTTGCTTTACTTTGCAAAGATTACGGATGAATACAATCTATTGACAGGCAATAACCTTTCGTCTGAGGATATGGAAGCAGAGCTCAAGAAATTGGAAGTTAATCTTGTCGATTTGGCAGGTCAGCTTGCCTCTGCTCGTCATGACTTGGCTCAGCAGCTAGAAGCAGAGATTAAACAAGAACTGCAAGACCTCTATATGGAAAAAGCCCAGTTTCAGGTTCGTTTTAGCAAGGGCAAATTCAGTCGTGAGGGCAATGAAACAGTTGAGTTTTACATTTCAACTAATCCTGGAGAAGACTTTAAACCCTTGGTCAAGGTTGCTTCTGGCGGAGAATTATCTCGTCTCATGCTAGCTATTAAGTCTGCCTTTTCACGTAAAGAAGGCAAGACTAGCATTGTCTTTGATGAGGTGGATACGGGAGTTTCAGGACGTGTTGCCCAAGCTATTGCGCAGAAGATTCACAAGATTGGCCAACATGGGCAGGTTCTAGCTATTTCCCATTTGCCACAAGTGATTGCGATTGCGGATTATCAATTCTTTATTGAGAAGATTAGCAATGACCATTCAACAGTTTCTACCGTTCGTCTCTTGACGGTCGAAGAGCGAGTTGAGGAAGTTGCCAAGATGTTGGCAGGTGATGATGTGACGGAAGCAGCCCTGACGCAAGCCAGAGAATTGTTGAGAAACAGGGAGAAATAAGATGACAGACTATTATGTAATTGGAGATGTTCACGGAAAAGCTGGGATGCTAGAAGACCTTCTCAAAACATGGGATGGTCAGACTCAGTTGCTCTTTCTAGGGGATTTGATTGACCGTGGTGAAGATAGTCGCCGTGTCCTAGAGATGGTTAAGGACTTGGTCGATAATCAAGGGGCAATCTGTTTGTCAGGAAACCACGAGTATATGTTTCTGACTTGGCTCGATGACCCAGAAGAAAGTTATGACCATTATCGTCGCAATGGTGGAGATACAACCATTAACTCTATCCTAGGTCGTCCCTTGGATGCACCAGTTGATGGAGTAGAAGATGCCAAGCGGGTTACCACTGAAGCGGCAGACTTGGTCGAATTCATTCGTCAAATGCCGTTTGTGGTAGAGACAGACAAGTATATCTTTGTTCACGCAGGTATTGATTTGACCTTGGATGACTGGCATGAAACTACAGATTATAAAAAAGTTTGGCTTAGAAAACCATTCCACGAAGCAGAAAATCATACTGGAAAAATCATTGTCTTTGGCCATACACCGGTATATGGTTTGTTAAAGCAAGAGCGTGGTACAGCTGATCTTTGGACTACAGAAGATGGCAAGATTGGGATGGACGGAGGAGCTGTTTATGGTGGTGTCCTTCATGGGATTGTCTTTACAGACCAAGGAATGACAGAACACCACTTTATCGAAAATGACGGCTTTGTTGCTGAAGATTAGTACTCCTAGCAGGGTATGGTCTTGTCAAAATGTCAAAAACAATTTATAATAAATAGATACCCTGAAAGGAAGAGAATCATGAACTTAGAAGAATTGAAAAAACGACAGGAGAAGATCCGTAACTTCTCTATTATCGCCCATATTGACCACGGGAAATCAACTCTAGCAGACCGCATTTTGGAAAAGACAGAGACAGTATCCAGTCGTGAAATGCAAGCTCAACTTTTGGACAGTATGGATCTAGAGCGAGAACGTGGGATTACTATTAAACTCAATGCCATCGAGTTGAATTACACTGCAAAAGATGGGGAAACTTACATTTTTCACTTGATTGACACGCCAGGGCACGTTGACTTTACCTATGAAGTTTCACGTTCGCTAGCTGCCTGTGAGGGTGCTATTTTGGTGGTTGATGCTGCTCAAGGTATTGAGGCTCAAACCCTTGCTAACGTTTATCTGGCCTTGGACAATGATTTGGAAATCATGCCAGTCATTAACAAAATTGACCTACCAGCTGCAGATCCTGAGCGCGTGCGTACAGAGATTGAAGATGTCATTGGATTGGATGCCAGCGAAGCAGTTTTGGCTTCTGCTAAGGCTGGAATCGGTATTGAAGAAATCCTCGAGCAAATCGTAGAAAAAGTACCAGCACCAACAGGTGATGTGACGGCGCCACTTAAGGCCTTGATTTTCGACTCTGTTTACGATGCTTACCGTGGGGTTATCCTCCAAGTTCGTGTCATGGATGGGGTGGTCAAACCTGGCGATAAGATTCAGCTCATGAGCAATGGCAAGACCTTTGATGTGACCGAAGTTGGTATTTTCACGCCGAAAGCAGTTGGTCGTGATTTTCTTGCGACTGGTGACGTTGGTTATATTGCGGCGTCTATCAAGACGGTTCAGGACACTCGTGTAGGTGATACCGTTACCTTGGCAACCAATCCTGCGGCAGAGCCATTACATGGTTACAAGCAGATGAATCCTATGGTTTTTGCAGGTCTCTACCCAATTGAGTCAAACAAGTATAATGACCTACGTGAAGCCCTTGAAAAATTGCAACTGAATGATGCTAGTCTCCAATTTGAACCAGAAACATCTCAGGCACTTGGATTTGGTTTCCGTTGTGGTTTCCTTGGACTTCTCCATATGGATGTTATCCAGGAACGTTTAGAGCGTGAGTTCAATATTGACCTCATCATGACAGCTCCGTCTGTTATTTACAAAGTTAATTTGACCGACGGTGAGTCTATGGATGTGTCTAACCCATCTGAGTTCCCAGACCCAACTAAGATTGCGACCATTGAAGAGCCTTATGTCAAGGCGCAAATCATGGTACCACAGGAGTTTGTCGGAGCAGTGATGGAGCTAGCTCAGCGCAAGCGTGGGGACTTTGTGACTATGGACTATATTGATGATAATCGGGTTAATGTTATCTATCAAATTCCGCTTGCTGAAATTGTCTTTGACTTCTTTGATAAACTTAAGTCTTCGACACGTGGTTATGCAAGCTTTGACTACGAATTGTCAGAATATCGCCCATCTAAGCTGGTCAAAATGGATATCCTTCTCAATGGAGACAAGGTGGATGCCCTTAGCTTTATCGTTCACAAGGATTTTGCCTACGAACGTGGAAAACTCATCGTTGATAAACTTAAGAAAATCATCCCTCGTCAACAATTTGAAGTACCAATCCAAGCAGCTATTGGACACAAGATTGTCGCTCGTACTGATATCAAGGCCCTTCGTAAGAACGTACTTGCTAAATGTTATGGTGGTGACGTTTCTCGTAAACGTAAACTCCTTGAAAAACAAAAAGCTGGTAAGAAACGTATGAAAGCCATCGGATCAGTAGAAGTTCCGCAAGAAGCCTTCCTCAGCGTCTTGAGTATGGATGAAGAATAATGATTCTATATAAAACTCTTGAAATACATTCAAGAGTTTTATATTTTTAGTTAAAAATTGTAACTTAACTCCATTTATGGTAGAGTAAAATACGGAGGTTATATGGAATACTAAAAGTTATTATGACTAGGAAAATTTTAAATAAAATTGATAAAGAACTGGGGCAGAAAATGAATTAGAATAATGATTCTATTTTACCGCTTGGATCTATGATTGTTAGTAAAGAAGGGGCGATTCCTTTAACTTATGATGAAAGTATTAGAAGAAAAACAAATTAAAACTGAAAAGTTATATGGTTTACTCGATATTTATTAATTGAAATAAATAATGGTTACGGGTTACTGGATTGTGAATCTACGACTTGTTTTGGTTATTTTTATAAAATTTATAAGATTGATTTTGATTTATTTTATAAGATAAAAAAGCAATCTGAGGATAAGCGAGAAGATATAACAAAAAATATAAAATTAGGTAGATTTTTCATGCTACCGATAATGATAGTGATTTTTTCATTCTTTTAATAGAATTTATTGGCTTTAATAAATTTAATCTTGTTTTATCTCATAGCTTTACGTATTTTATCTTTTCTGCATTACCTGTTATATTATCAGTATTATTTCGCTTGGGCTATTCTTATAAGCAAAAACTGATGATTAATAAAATTTTTATATTAGAAAATTCTCGTCATTACCATGTAGTTGAAAAGTTTAGTAATTTTAAATTAAAAAATTGGCTTCTCCTAATTATAAATGTGGTTATTGCCAGTTCTTTACTTATTTATATTTATGTATATGGTAATTTAATTGTTATGTTTTTTACGACGATATATCTATATTTATTAACTTTTAGTAAGAATATACGATTGAGTCAAGCAAATACAATGAATATTAAAATATTTGTTGAAAAAGGATATTCGGAAAGTGATTCAATGTTATTATAGAATTCAATAATTGGATAGATAGATATTCGATACGACTTAGTCAGTTTTCATAATCAAGAGTATATTCTATATTATCAAATCCAATGTTTGAACTAAAATTGGAAAAAATTCTTATATTTTATTTGTTTTTATTAAAAATTGTAAATTGACTCCATTTATGGTAGAGTAACATATGGAGGTTATTATGAAAAAAATTTTACTTTTAGCATCTATTTTGCTTACAAGTGTCACGTTAGTGGCATGTTCAAATAAGAGTCAAACAGAATCTAGCACGAATGTGATTACTAGTTCTTCAAGTAGCCAGGAAGGGTCTACCCCGACGACTACAAGTTCTGATAAGAAGACTGAAGAAACACAGGTTATTGGTTCTGATGAGTATGGGTTCGTTAAAGTACCAAAGTCTTGGATTAAGTTCAATGAAGTACAGGGAGGCAATGATATTCAATATTCAGACGGTACGGATGTCAATATTGTCACCTTGAATACTTTTAAAGCAGAACAATTTGGTATTCCTGATAATGAATTTCAAAAACTTGAAACAGTTCGTATTTCTGATAGTATTTTTACTTCAAAAGAAAGTAATCCAGAATTCACTAAAGTTTGGGGTTCTAAGTCAACTATTGGAGGTTATGAAGCCTATGTAGTTAACGCAATTTCTAAGTCTGGAAAATACATCATTACATGGATTTTTAAATCTAGTGATGGTAAGTTCAGATATGTTGCTTTAGAAGGGACTCCAGAAACATTAAAAAATCTACTTCCCATGATTGAAGAGAGTTGGACAATTCAAAAATAATTATTAAAGCAGGATTGGTATCCTGTTTTTTTGTTTAAGTCATTAAAAACCGATTTAAATGTTTGTTTTAAATGTTTGTTTTAATTATAAAGATAAAAAATAAACAAAATAATCAAAAAAAGGACAAAAAACAACAAAAAATATTGACAACGATTTCATATAGTGTTATACTTATAGCATAAAGTTAATGGAAAGAAGGGAAAACCTTATGGGATTAGATCATTTCTTTGACAAAAACCTTGTGTTTTGCTTAGAAGCGGATAATCAAGAACATCTCTTTGATCAGGTTGCAACTTTATTGGAAGAACGAGAAATTGTAACTCCAACTTATCGTGAAGCCCTGATCACTCGTGAAAAGTCATTTCCAACTGGCTTAGATATGGAATTTTTGGGTAAGGATTTGCCGAATGTGGCTATTCCTCACACAGATATTGTTCATAATCTTGCCGAAAAAGTTGTGGTCGTTCGATTAGAAAAACCAGTGACTTTCCACAATATGATTGCGCCAGATAAGGAAGTAGAAGTATCCTTACTCTTCTTTATCATTAATAACTCAAGTTCAAGCCAAACGAACATTCTTGCTCAGTTGATGGACTTCTTTACTGGAAATGGTCATCTTGAAGACCTATCAAAAATTTCTGAACCAGAAGCCATCTATGCTTATATTGCTGAAGCAATTGCTTAATCTTGTCTATTATAAATATTAAATCGGAGGAAATCCATATGATTAAAATTCTTGCTGCCTGCGGTGCAGGTGTTAACTCAAGCCACCAAATTAAAAGTGCTCTTGAAGAAGAACTTTCAAACCGCGGTTTCGATGTTCACTGTGATGCGGTAATGGTCAAAGACGTTAATGAAGACCTTATCAAAGGTTATGACATCTTCACACCAATTGCTGCGACAGATCTTGGTTTTGACCCAGGTATTCCAGTTATCGAAGCTGGACCAATCTTATTCCGTATCCCAGCAATGAGTGCTCCAGTATTTGACAATATTGAAGCAGCTATCAAAGAACACGGATTAAGCTAATTTTAATTTGTTAACATTCATATAACTATAAAAAGGGAGGAACTATTATGGATGTCATTATCAATCTGGCCAACGATATCTTTAAACCTATCTTGGCTATGGGTGGCCCTATCATCATGCTGATCATTTTGACAGTGTTGGCCCTACTTTTTGGAGTGAAATTCTCCAAAGCGCTTGAAGGTGGTATCAAGCTCGCCATCGCCCTTACTGGTATCGGTGCTATCATCGGTATGTTAAATGGTGCTTTCTCAGCATCACTTGCGAAATTCGTTGAAAACACTGGTATTCAATTGAACATCACCGACGTTGGTTGGGCACCACTTGCTACCATCACTTGGGGATCTGCTTGGACACTTTACTTCTTGCTTGTAATGTTGATTGTCAACGTTGTGATGCTTGCAATGAAGAAAACAGACACACTTGATGTCGATATCTTCGATATCTGGCACTTGTCAATCACTGGTCTTTTAATCAAATGGTATGCAGACAACAATGGTGTAAGCCAAGGGGTTTCACTCTTCATCGCGACAGCAGCAGTTGTACTTGTAGGTATTTTGAAGATCATCAACTCTGATTTGATGAAACCAACATTCGACGACCTTCTTAACGCACCAAGTTCATCACCAATGACTTCAACTCACATGAACTACATGATGAACCCAGTTATCATGGTCTTGGATAAGATTTTTGATAAAGTTTTGCCAGGTCTTGATAAATATGACTTTGACGCTGCAAAATTGAACAAGAAAATCGGTTTCTGGGGATCTAAATTCTTCATCGGTTTCATTCTTGGTATCGTTATTGGTTTGATGGGAACTCCACATCCAGTTGCTGGAGTAGAAGATGCATCTTCATGGGAACTTGTTATTAAAGGTTGGTTGTCTCTTGGTTTGACAGCCGGTGTAGCTTTGGAACTCTTCTCACTTATCGGTTCATGGTTCATTGCTGCCGTAGAACCACTTTCACAAGGTATTACAAACGTTGCTACTAAACGTTTGGAAGGACGTAAGTTTAACATCGGTCTAGACTGGCCATTCATCGCTGGTCGTGCTGAAATCTGGGCTTGTGCAAACGTACTTGCACCAATTATGTTGATTGAAGCTGTGCTTCTTTCAAACGTCGGAAATGGTATCTTGCCACTTGCAGGTATCATCGCTATGGGTGTTACTCCAGCTCTCTTGGTTGTAACACGTGGTAAATTGCTCCGTATGATTATCTTCGGAACACTCTTGTTGCCACTCTTCCTTCTTTCAGGTACACTTATCGCGCCATTTGCAACAGAACTTGCTAAAGGTGTAGGTGCCTTCCCAGAAGGTGTGAGCCAAACTCAATTGATCACTCACTCAACTCTTGAAGGACCAATCGAAAAACTTCTTGGTTGGACAATTGGTAACACTACAACTGGTGATATCAAAGCAATCCTTGGTGCTGTAGCCTTCCTTGTATTCTATATCGGTATCTTTGCATGGTACAGAAAACAAATGATCAAACGTAACGAAGAGTACGCAGCAAAAGCAAAATAATGCGCTCCTATAAAATGTAAATTGTTGAAACTAGGTTGTCATACCATTAGGAGTGACAGCCTAGTTTTTTATAAACTATCAAGAAATCGGAGAAAATAATGGTAATTGAATTAAAATCAGAACAATTAAGAGTTCAATTTAACAGTTTTGGTGGAGCTCTTTCTTCTATAAAAGATGCTGAGGGACTGGAGTATTTGTGGCAAGGGGATCCCACTTATTGGAGTGGACAAGCTCCTGTTCTCTTCCCCATTTGTGGTTCTTTGAGAGAGGATACAGCCCTCTATATAGATGAAAAGGGAGAAGAAAGTCAAGGAAAGATTCCTCGTCATGGTTTGGTTCGCAAGAAAGAATTTGAATTAGTTGAACAGACAGATAATAGTGTAACTTTTGCAATTGAAGACGATGAGAATAGCTATCAAAACTATCCTTATCATTTCCGCCTAGAAATCACTTATATCCTTACAGGAAAGACAGTACGGACTCAATACAAAATTTTCAATAAAGAAACTAGCAAGGTCATGCCTTACTTTATTGGTGGACATCCAGGATTTAATTGTCCTCTACTAGATGATGAAGTCTATGAAGATTACTATTTAGAGTTTGAGAAAGAAGAGACTTGCTCTGTTCCACGTCCTTTCCCAGAAACGGGTATGCTGGATTTTCAAGATAGAAGCCCATGGCTAGAGGGGCAAAAAGAAATCGATCTTAGTTATGATCTTTTCAGCACAGATGCGGTTACCTTAGATGAATTGCAATCTAGAACAATTGCTCTTCGTTCTCGTAAACATGATAAGGGATTGAAAGTGCACTTTGCAGAGTTTCCAAATCTCATCATCTGGTCAACTTTGAATAAAGGTCCTTTCATTGCTTTTGAACCATGGTCTGGCTTGTCAACATCCCTTGAAGAAGGAGATCATCTAGAAGATAAGAAGAATGTTCGTCTCCTAGAACCTGGTCAAATGGATCAAATTGGTTTTGATATCGAAATCTTTTAAATAAAAAAACACAAAAACAAACATTAACTGTTGACTTTTTTAGGAAATAGGAGTATATTATGTTTGTAAGCAACAAATGATGTTTGTCATAAACAAACAATCGCTTGTTATATTCTCTTTCGTGGAGAAAGATTATTTCTAGGAAACGGATTTCCTAAACTTGAATAAGGTGTCATTCATCTCATTCAATCCAATTTGTCAATAAACTGCTAGAAAACTTTTTGTAGGTAAACTGCTAACTATAAAAGGTTTTACTAGCCTAGAAAAATAAAAAGGAGTATACAATATGTCTATTGTTATCGGTGCAGATGCTGCAGGTTTGAGATTGAAAGAAGTTGTGAAAGACTTCTTGGAAAAAGAAAACTTCCACGTTGTGGATGTTACAGCTGAAGGTCAAGACTTTGTTGATGTGACTCTTGCTGTTGCTGCAGAAGTAAACAAAGAAGAACAAAACCTTGGTATCGTGATTGATGCTTATGGAGCTGGTCCATTCATGGTTGCAACTAAGATCAAAGGAATGGTTGCTGCAGAAGTATCTGACGAACGTTCAGCTTATATGACTCGTGGCCACAACAACTCACGTATGATCACTATGGGTGCACAACTTGTTGGTGATGAATTGGCTAAAAACATCGCTAAAGGATTTGTTAACGGTAAATACGATGGTGGACGTCACCAAATTCGTGTCGACATGTTGAACAAAATGTGCTAATTAGATTACAGTAAGAAAGGTAAGTTAAAAATGAGAATTGCAATTGGATGTGACCACATCGTAACAGATGAAAAAATGGCGGTTTCAGAATTTTTGAAATCAAAAGGATATGAAGTCATTGACTTCGGTACATATGACCATACACGTACTCACTACCCAATCTTTGGTAAAAAAGTAGGAGAAGCTGTAACTAGCGGTCAAGCTGATCTTGGGGTATGTATCTGTGGTACTGGTGTTGGTATCAACAACGCTGTAAATAAAGTTCCAGGTGTCCGTTCTGCCTTGGTTCGTGATATGACAACAGCCCTTTATGCTAAAGAACAATTGAACGCCAACGTTATCGGTTTTGGTGGTAAGATTACTGGTGAATTGCTCATGTGTGATATCATCGAAGCTTTCATCCATGCTGAATACAAACCATCTGAAGAAAACAAAAAATTGATTGCGAAAATTGAACACGTTGAAAGTCACAATGCTCAACAAACAGACGCAAACTTCTTCACTGAATTCCTTGAAAAATGGGATCGCGGAGAATACCACGATTAAGAGGTGACTTATGATTTTAACAGTCACAATGAACCCATCCATTGATATTTCCTATCCCTTGGATGAGTTGAAGATTGATACTGTCAATCGTGTGGTGGATGTAACCAAAACGGCTGGTGGTAAGGGACTCAATGTAACCCGTGTTCTTTCAGAATTTGGCGATCCTGTAGCTGCTACTGGTTTAGTGGGTGGCAAACTTGGTGAGTTTTTAGTTGAAAATATTGATGATAATGTTAAGAAAGATTTCTTTTCTATTCAGGGAGAAACTCGTAACTGTATCGCTATTCTTCACGGAGACAACCAAACAGAAGTTCTTGAAAAAGGTCCTGAAGTATTGGAACAGGAAGGTCAAGACTTTTTGGAACATTTCAAAAAACTCCTGGAGTCAGTTGAAGTAGTTGCTATTTCAGGTAGTCTGCCAGCTGGCCTTCCAGTTGATTACTATGCGAGCTTGGTAGAACTTGCTAACCAAGCTGGCAAACCTGTAGTCTTGGACTGCTCTGGTGCGGCTCTTCAGGCGGTTCTTGAATCACCACATAAACCAACAGTCATCAAACCAAATAATGAGGAATTGTCTCAACTTCTAGGTAGAGAAGTTTCTGAGGATTTGGATGAATTAAAAGAAGTCCTTCAAGAACCTTTGTTTGCAGGTATTGAATGGATTATCGTTTCACTTGGTGCCAACGGTGCCTTTGCCAAACATGGTGATACTTTCTATAAGGTAGATATTCCTAGAATTCAGGTGGTAAATCCTGTCGGATCTGGAGATTCTACTGTAGCAGGAATTTCTTCAGGACTTCTTCATAAAGAATCGGATGCAGAATTACTCATCAAGGCAAATGTCCTTGGTATGCTCAATGCTCAAGAAAAAATGACTGGTCATGTCAACATGGCCAACTATCAAGCTCTATATGATCAATTAATAGTAAAAGAGGTATAAAATGGCTTTAACAGAACAAAAACGTGCACGCTTAGAAAAACTTTCTGATGAAAATGGTATCATCTCAGCTCTTGCATTTGACCAACGTGGTGCTTTGAAACGCCTCATGGCTCAACACCAAACAGAAGAACCAACTGTAGCTCAAATGGAAGAACTTAAAGTCTTGGTAGCAGATGAATTGACTAAATACGCTTCATCTATGCTTCTTGACCCTGAGTATGGACTTCCAGCAACTAAAGCTCTTGATGAAAAAGCTGGTCTTCTCCTTGCTTATGAAAAAACAGGTTATGACACAACAAGCACAAAACGCTTGCCAGACTGCTTGGATGTTTGGTCTGCAAAACGTATCAAAGAAGAAGGTGCAGATGCAGTTAAATTCTTGCTTTACTATGACGTAGATAGCTCAGACGAACTCAACCAAGAAAAACAAGCTTACATCGAACGTATCGGTTCTGAGTGTGTGGCTGAAGATATCCCATTCTTCCTTGAAATCCTTGCTTACGATGAAAAAATTGCTGACGCTGGTTCTGTAGAATACGCGAAAGTAAAACCACACAAAGTTATTGGTGCTATGAAAGTCTTCTCAGACCCACGCTTTAACATTGATGTCTTGAAAGTAGAAGTTCCTGTTAACATTAAATATGTTGAAGGCTTCGCTGAAGGTGAAGTGGTTTATACACGTGAAGAAGCAGCAGCCTTCTTCAAAGCTCAAGATGAAGCAACTAACTTGCCATACATCTACTTGAGTGCTGGTGTATCAGCTAAACTCTTCCAAGATACTCTTGTATTTGCTCATGAATCAGGTGCAAACTTTAACGGAGTTCTTTGTGGCCGTGCTACATGGGCTGGATCAGTTGAAGCTTACATCAAAGATGGTGAATCAGCAGCTCGCGAATGGCTTCGCACAACTGGTTTTGAAAACATTGACGAACTCAACAAAGTTCTTCAAACAACAGCGACTTCATGGAAAGAACGCGTGTAATAAAGCCCTCCTAGTTTAAGAATATGATTTTAAAAAAAGTTGTATGTAAAGGTTTACAAAATAACTTACTTGTGCTATACTTAAATCACAAGTTAATACAAGGTGAGTGTTACTAAGTAATATTAGGCATGATCACAGGTGAATTAGAAATCGGCTGATTTTCTAGTTCATTTGTGGTCATTTTTTGTACTAATATACCTTTAAGATATAAAAGGAGGTTGACATGTATCGAATTCTAAATCCAATGAATCACAATGTCTCGCTTGTCAGAAATGATAAAGGAGAAGAAGTGATTGTGATTGGTAAGGGGATTACATTTGGAAAGAAGAAAGGGGATTTGATTGCTGAACATCAGGTTGAGAAAATCTTTCGGATGAAGACCGAAGAGTCAAGAGAAAACTTTATGGCTCTCCTCAAAGATGTTCCGCTTGATTTTATCACAGTGACTTATGAAATTATTGATAAGCTATCAAAGAAATATCATTATCCGATTCAAGAGTATCTCTACGTAACCTTGACAGATCATATTTACTGTTCTTACCAAGCTCTAGCACAAGGAAGGTACAAGGATAGTAATCTGCCAGATATTTCCACTAAGTATCCTGTCGCTTTTCAAATCGCAAATGAAGCATTTGAAATTTACAGTCAGAAGCTAGCGGATCATTTTCCTGAGGACGAAATTATTCGGATTGCTTATCATTTCATTAATGCCGAAGGTGAAAATGAAGTGGAACTTGTGGAGTCGATTGATAAGAGGAAAGAAATTCTCAGGAATGTTGAAGAAGTGCTAAAGGGTTATGCAATTCAACGAACCAAAGAGAATAACCATTTCTATGATCGTTTTATGATTCATTTGAATTATTTCTTGGATTATTTAGACAGATCTAGAGATGATAACCAATCACTTCTGGATATGGAAGACCATATCAAACAATCCTATCCCAAAGCCTTTGAAATTGGTTCCAAGATCTATGATGTGATTACGCAACATACGGGTCTTGATTTGTATAAAAGTGAACGAGTTTATCTAGTTCTACATATCCAACGTTTATTGTCATAAAAATTTATTTAAAACCATATAAGGAGAATTCTATCATGAATAGAGAAGAAGTAACATTGTTAGGTTTTGAAATCGTAGCCTATGCTGGCGACGCTCGTTCAAAACTATTGGAAGCCTTGAAGGCTGCTGAAGCTGGTGATTTTGCAAAAGCGGACGCTCTGGTAGAAGAAGCTGGTAGCTGCATTGCAGAAGCCCACCACGCGCAAACAAGTCTATTGACTAAGGAAGCTTCTGGTGAGGACTTAGCCTATAGTGTGACCATGATGCATGGCCAAGACCACTTGATGACAACTGTCTTGTTAAAAGATTTGATGCACCACTTAATCGAACTTTATAAGAGAGGAGTTAAATAATGAACAAACTAATTGCATTTATCGAGAAAGGAAAACCTTTCTTTGAGAAATTATCTCGTAATATCTATCTTCGCGCTATTCGGGATGGATTTATCGCAGGAATGCCTGTTATTCTCTTCTCAAGTATCTTTATCTTAATCGCCTTTGTACCAAACTCATGGGGCTTTAAATGGTCTGATGAAGTTGTAGCATTTCTGATGAAACCTTATAGCTATTCTATGGGTATTCTGGCTCTCTTGGTAGCTGGTACAACAGCTAAGTCATTGACCGACTCAGTCAATCGAAGCATGGAGAAAACCAATCAAATCAACTATATGTCAACACTGTTAGCAGCGATTGTTGGTTTGTTGATGTTGGCAGCTGATCCTATCGAAAATGGTCTTGCTACTGGATTCTTGGGGACAAAAGGTTTGCTTTCAGCCTTCCTTGCTGCCTTTGTTACTGTAGCAATCTATAAGGTTTGTGTTAAGAACAACGTCACTATTCGTATGCCTGACGAAGTTCCACCAAATATCTCACAAGTCTTTAAAGATGTGATTCCATTCACTCTATCAGTTGTTTCACTTTATGCTCTTGATTTACTAGCTCGTCACTTTGTTGGTGCAAGCGTAGCTGAATCAATCGGTAAATTCTTTGCACCATTATTCTCTGCAGCTGATGGCTATCTTGGTATTACCATTATCTTTGGTGCCTTTGCCTTCTTCTGGTTTGTTGGTATCCATGGTCCATCTATTGTTGAACCTGCTATCGCAGCTATTACCTATGCAAATGCCGAAGTCAACTTGAACCTTCTCCAACAAGGTATGCACGCTGACAAGATTCTTACTTCTGGTACACAAATGTTTATCGTTACCATGGGTGGTACAGGTGCGACACTGGTTGTTCCATTCATGTTCATGTGGTTAACAAAATCAAAACGTAACCGCGCAATCGGACGTGCTTCAGTAGTTCCAACTTTCTTTGGTGTAAATGAACCAATCTTGTTTGGTGCACCGCTTGTATTGAACCCGATCTTCTTCATTCCATTTATCTTTGCTCCAATCGCAAACGTTTGGATCTTCAAATTCTTTATTGAAACACTTGGCATGAATTCATTTACTGCTAATCTACCATGGACAACTCCAGCTCCACTAGGTCTAGTTCTTGGTACTAACTTCCAAGTTCTATCATTCATTCTTGCTGCTCTTCTAATCGTGGTTGACGTAGTCATTTACTATCCATTCCTTAAGGTCTATGATGAACAAATTCTTGAAGAAGAACGTTCAGGTAAATCTAATGATGAATTGAAAGAAAAAGTTGCTGCGAACTTTAATACAGCTAAAGCAGATGCTATTCTTGAAAAAGCTGGTGTAGAAGCAGCACAAAATACCATCACTGAAGAAACAAATGTCCTCGTTCTCTGTGCAGGTGGAGGGACAAGTGGACTTCTTGCAAATGCTTTGAACAAGGCAGCTGCAGAATACAATGTTCCTGTGAAAGCAGCAGCAGGTGGCTATGGTGCTCACCGTGAAATGTTGCCAGAGTTTGATCTTGTTATCCTTGCCCCTCAAGTTGCTTCAAACTTTGAAGACATGAAAGCAGAAACAGATAAACTTGGTATTAAACTTGCCAAGACAGAAGGCGCTCAATACATCAAATTAACTCGTGATGGAAAAGGTGCTCTTGCATTCGTGCAAGCTCAATTCGATTAACGATAGGGACTATGAAATAGTCTCCTATCGTTACGGAAATCGCTATGGCGAATTTCCTAATCGCCTTGTTAATTCGTCGGTAAAAAGATATCGTTTTTACCTTCTCATGTCACAATTCGATTAACGATAGGGATTCTGAAATAGTCTCCTATCGTTACGGCAATCGCTATGGCGAATTTCCTAATCGCCTTGTTAATTCGTCGGTAAAAAGATATCGTTTTTACCTCCTCATGTCACAATTTGGTGACTCGGTACAAGAAGTGAGATGGAGAAGGATGGCTCACTGACTCCTCTCCTCTCACTTTTACTTTATTTTAAATCAAGAAATAGGTGAAAAAAATGACAAAAACACTTCCAAAAGACTTTATTTTTGGTGGCGCAACAGCTGCTTATCAAGCAGAAGGCGCTACGCATACTGATGGAAAAGGACCAGTTGCTTGGGATAAATATCTTGAAGATAACTACTGGTACACTGCAGAACCAGCCAGTGACTTTTACAATCGATATCCAGTTGACCTAAAGCTAGCAGAAGAGTATGGTGTCAATGGCATTCGAATTTCTATTGCTTGGTCACGTATTTTCCCGACTGGTTATGGTCAAGTAAATCAGAAAGGTGTTGAGTTTTATCATAATTTATTTGCAGAGTGTCACAAACGTCACGTTGAACCTTTTGTAACTCTTCATCACTTTGACACGCCAGAAGCTCTCCACTCAAATGGAGACTTCTTAAACCGTGAAAATATCGAACACTTTGTAGACTACGCGGCTTTCTGTTTTGAAGAATTCCCAGAAGTAAACTATTGGACAACCTTTAATGAAATTGGGCCAATTGGTGATGGTCAATACTTGGTTGGTAAATTCCCTCCAGGTATTCAGTACGACCTTGCCAAAGTTTTCCAATCGCACCACAATATGATGGTTTCTCATGCGCGTGCAGTTAAGCTATATAAAGATAAAGGTTATAAAGGTGAAATTGGTGTTGTTCACGCTCTGCCAACCAAGTATCCTTTGGATACTAAAAATCCAGCAGATGTTCGTGCAGCTGAGTTGGAAGATATTATTCACAATAAATTTATCTTGGATGCAACTTATCTAGGTCGCTATTCAGCTGAAACGATGGAAGGTGTCAACCATATCTTATCCGTCAATAGTGGTAGCTTAGATCTTCGTGAAGAAGATTTCGAAGTATTAGAAGCCGCAAAAGACTTGAATGACTTCCTTGGAATCAATTACTATATGAGTGACTGGATGGAAGCATTTGATGGAGAAACTGAAATCATCCATAATGGTAAGGGTGAGAAAGGAAGCTCTAAATACCAAATCAAAGGTGTTGGTCGTCGTGTAGCTCCTGACTATGTACCACGTACGGATTGGGATTGGATTATCTACCCTCAAGGTTTGTATGATCAAATCATGCGTGTGAAGAAAGATTATCCGAACTACAAGAAGATTTACATCACTGAAAATGGACTTGGTTATAAAGATGAGTTCGTCGATAATACTGTTTACGATGATGGCCGTATTGATTATGTGAAACAACACTTGGAAGTCTTGTCTGATGCTATTGCAGATGGAGCTAATGTAAAAGGTTACTTCATCTGGTCATTAATGGATGTTTTCTCATGGTCAAACGGTTATGAAAAACGCTACGGTCTCTTCTATGTAGACTTTGAAACTCAAGAACGTTATCCTAAGAAATCAGCTCACTGGTACAAAAAAGTAGCGGAAAGTCAAGTGATTGAGTAGTAGAATGAGTAATTAGATATAGAATTCTAGTGAGGTAAAAGATGTTCAAAGATTTTATCCAATCAATTTATGAAAAAGTTTATATTATCAATTTTGATAAATGTTCTCAAATACCGTGTTTGACGAATGAAGAATTGAAAAGTCTCGGAAAATGGTATGTCTCGACTGGTAAAGAATGGATTGGTCATTCAGATTATGAGCTGGAAGAATTTAAAAATATCTTTTTAAATTTTATCAATCCTGAAGAATGGGATAATATCTCCTTTGATTCAGATTTTATGCCGTTTCAACAATCATAAATAATCTAGGAAACTCTTTGTAAAAGTCTTCATCAAAAAATGCGTCATATCAAGATTCTTATTTTCTTGATATGACGCATTTTATTTTTTATCAATCCTCAGTTTTATGGTTTAGAAAGAATAATTTTTGTTTGTTTTGAAAGTTGTTCAAACGTTTCTTTGCTCAGTTTAGAGTCTGAAACGATGGTATCAATATCAGAGATATTGTAGAAGGTATAAAAATCAAATTTATTGAACTTACTATTGTCAGCTAGTAAGTATTTTTTATTGGAATTATTGAGGGCGATGCGTTGGGATTCACCTTCCTCTTCGCTGAAGGTGGCAATCGAATTGTCCTTAATACCATTACAGCTAACGAAGGCTTTAGAAAATTGTAAATTGGCCAAGTTTTGCAAGGTTAGTGTTCCCACAAAGGCTCCAGTAATAGAGCGATAGTTTCCACCGATTAAAATCAAATCTGTTAGTTTTCGTTCGTTTAAGATGAGAAAGACTGGTAAACTGTTTGTTACAACACGAATATTATCAATTGGAAGTTCACGGGCAAAAGATTCTAAGGTCGTACCAGGGCCGATAAAAATAGTTTCACCCTCATCAATTAAATGGCCTGCAAAACGGCTAATTTCTTGTTTTTCTGCAATCTGTAAGCTTTGTTTTTCAATATTGGAACGTTCATTATTTAAAATAGAACCTGTGCGAATTTTCTCAGCTCCCCCGTGTACTCGAACAAGTAGATCCTTGTCTGCCAACTCTTGCAAGTAGCGTCTAGCAGTCATATCTGACACATCCAAGCGAGTCATGATTTCTTTTACAGTAATAGTTCCCTTTGTATTTACCGTTTCTAGAATATTATCTAGTTTTTCTTGCTTTAACATCGTTATCACCTCTATTTCTATTACTATTTTATCATAAAGTATTCAATCAATCAATTTAAAAAACAAAAGAAAACAAAAACAAAAATATCATGGTTGTTTTAAACAAGCCATGATATTTGTTATCAGTTCTGGGATAATTGGATTAGTCCAAACCGTAGTTGTAGTCATCGTCTTGCATGGCTTCAACTTCACCAAGAAGGTAACCATTTCCGACTTGAGAGAAGAAGTCGTGGTTGGAAGTTCCTGTTGAAATACCGTTCATGACGATTGGGTTGACATCATCTGCTGAATCTGGGAAGAGTGGATCTTGTCCCAGGTTCATGAGTGCTTTGTTAGCATTGTAGCGAAGGAAGGTCTTGACTTCTTCCGTCCAACCAACACCGTCATAGAGGCTTTCTGTGTAGCCTTCTTCATTTTCATAAAGAGTGTAGAGCAGGTCGTACATCCATTCTTTGAGTTTTTCTTGTTCTTCTTCAGGCAATTCATTGAAACCGAGTTGGAATTTATAACCAATGTAGGTTCCGTGAACAGACTCATCACGAATAATCAGTTTGATGATTTCCGCAACGTTGGCTAGCTTGTTGTTACCGAGATAGTAGAGAGGAGTGAAGAAACCAGAGTAGAAGAGGAAGGTTTCGAGGAAGACACTGGCAACTTTCTTTTCAAGTGGGCTACCGTTTAGGTAGATTTCGTTGACAATCTCAGCCTTCTTTTGTAGGTAAGGATTGGTATTGGTCCATTCGAAAATTTCTTCAATCTCAGCCTTAGTATTCAAGGTAGAAAAGATTGATGAGTAAGATTTAGCGTGGACAGATTCCATAAATTGGATGTTATTGAAAACAGCTTCCTCATGGGGTGTACGGATGTCCGCGCGAAGGGCTTGAACCCCAGTTTCAGATTGCATAGTATCGAGAAGTGTTAAACCACCAAAGACTTTCCCAACCAAGTCTTTTTCTACATTTGATAGCTTTCTCCAGTCATCCAAGTCATTTGACAAGGGAATACGTGTATCGAGCCAGAATTGCTCCGTCAGTTTTTCCCAAGTTGATTTGTCGATGACATCTTCGATGGCATTCCAGTTAATGGCTTTGTAGTAAGTTTCCATTTTGAAATCTCTTTCTGTGTTTAGTATTGCGAACTCACAATTACTTCTATTTTATCATAATTCTAGAGGAGTATCGCACAAAAAGTCGGAAGCCCGACTTTTTTGTTTTTCCATAGTATAGATGCTTATTCCAGTTTAGTTTAGCACGGTGAATGAATACTTATCTGAGAAAATGTAGTTTCCTCAAGCAAAGATTAAATCACACAGCTTTCACATTGGTTAGCACCGACTTCTCCACCATCATCTGTAAAGGTACGGACGTAGTAGATAGACTTGATTCCCTTGTTAAAGGCATAGTTACGAAGGATAGACAAGTCACGTGTCGTTTGTTTATTTTCCTTCTTCCATTCGTAAAGACCTTTTGGAATGTCACTACGCATGAAGAGTGTGAGTGAAAGTCCTTGGTCCACATGCTCAGTTGCAGCAGCATAGACATCAATCACTTTACGCATATCCATGTCGTAGGCAGAAGTGTAGTAAGGAATGGTTTCTGTTGACAAGCCAGCAGCAGGATAGTAGATTTTACCGATTTTCTTTTCTTGTCGTTCTTCGATACGTTGCGTAATCGGGTGGATAGAAGCCGAAACGTCATTGATGTAACTGATAGAACCATTTGGCGCTACAGCAAGGCGGTTTTGGTGGTAAAGACCACCTGCTTGAACCTTGTCGCGAAGTTCAGCCCAGTCAGCAGCACTTGGGATAAAGACATCTTTGAAGAGTTCTTTAACACGGTCTGATTTTGGAACAAACTCGCCTGTAATATACTTGTCAAAGTAGCTTCCGTTAGCATAGTCTGATTTTTCAAAGTTATGGAAGGTAATACCACGTTCACGCGCGATATTGTTTGATTCTACCAAGGTCCAGTAGTTCATGAGCATGAAGTAGATGCTTGTAAATTCAACAGACTCAGGTGACCCATATTCAATCAATTGTTGGGCAAGGTAGCTGTGAAGTCCCATGGCACCAAGACCAAAGGTATGAGCTTGGCTATTTCCGTGGTCGATGGTAGGAACAGCTACGATGTGCGAACTATCTGTAACGAAAGTAAGGGCACGAACCATAGCACGGATAGAACGACCAAAATCAGGTGAAGTCATCATGTTAACCACGTTGGTTGAACCAAGGTTACATGAAACGTCCGTTCCCATTTGAAGGAATTCTTGAGCATCGTTGATCAAGCTTGGTTCTTGGACTTGAAGAATCTCAGAACACAAGTTACTCATAATGATTTTTCCATCAACGGGATTTGCACGGTTAGCCGTGTCGATGTTGACTACATAAGGGTAGCCAGATTCTTGTTGCAATTTAGAGATTTCAGTTTCCAAATCACGCGCCTTGATTTTTGTCTTGCGGATATTTGGATTTGCGACTAGCTCATCGTATTTTTCAGTGATGTCGATGTAGTTAAATGGCACACCGTATTCAAGCTCTACTGAGTAAGGGCTGAAGAGGTACATTTCTTCATTTTTACGAGCTAATTCGTAGAATTTATCGGGTACCACGACACCAAGTGAAAGGGTCTTGACACGAACTTTTTCATCGGCGTTTTCTTTCTTAGTTGAAAGGAAGGCGATAATATCTGGGTGGAAGACGTTGAGGTAGACAACACCAGCACCTTGACGTTGACCCAATTGGTTAGAGTAAGAGAAGCTATCTTCGAAAAGTTTCATAACTGGAACGACGCCAGAAGCAGCTCCTTCATAGCCTTTAATAGGTGCGCCAGCTTCACGAAGGTTGCTGAGGGTAATTCCCACACCACCACCAATACGTGAAAGTTGAAGAGCTGAGTTGATAGAACGTCCGATAGAGTTCATATCATCAGTTACTTGGATCAGGAAACATGATACCAATTCACCACGACGAGCACGTCCAGCATTCAAGAAGGAAGGAGTAGCAGGTTGGTAGCGTTGGTGGATGATTTCATTGGCAATATCGATGGCAACAGCTTCATTGCCATCGGCGAAATAAAGGGCGTTAAAGAAGACACGGTCTTCCATGCTTTCAAGATAATATTCACCGTCATTAGTCTTTAAGGCATATTGATTGTAAAACTTATAGGCAGCCATGAAAGACTTGAATTGGAAGTTTTGGTCTTTGATAAATTGAGCCAATTCTTCCAAAAATTCTGGACGGTATTTCTTGATAAAGGCTGTTTCGATGTAGTTGTGTTCAATGAGGTAGTTGATTTTATCCTTGATTGAATCAAAAACCATAGTGTTTGGAACTACATTTTCTTTAAAGAAAGCATCCAAGGCTTCCTTATCTTTATGCAGCATGATTTGTCCATTAACTGGACGGTTGATTTCGTTATTGAGACGGAAGTAAGTCACGTCCTCAAGATGTTTTAATCCCATAAAATTTCCCTTATCTAATTACAAAAGAAAGGCTTCTAAGTTAGCCCTAGAAGCAGTTTCTTCTGGATGATGTACTAAGATTATGCTAATTGTTTCAGTTTTCCTGGTTGGAAACCTGAAAAGACTTCAGTTGGTGTTTGGATAACAGGAGCTGCGCTGAAACCGAGCTCTTTAACTTGATCGATGTACTCAGGTTGCTCATCAAGATTGATTTCACGATAAGCAACATTATTACTGTCCAAGAAACGTTTGGTCATTTTACATTGGACACAGTTGTTTTTAGAATAAACGGTTACCATTGTGTAACTCCTCTTTCAAAATAGATTACTTTCTTAGTATATCAGAAAATAAATTTTTGTCAATGATTTAAAACTAAATATAGTGGTCTATTTTTCTGCTCAAGCTAACAAAACACAATATGTAGTGTTTGATTTGTAAAAAAATGATAATTATCCTATAAGTTGTTTTTTGAAAAACTATATCCTGTGTTTTATCAATAAATATAGAAGATTTTCAGCAAGTTATCTGAAAGGAAATCGAATAAATCCCATAAAATGCTTGAAAAAAATCCTAGAAGATGATATAATACCAAATTGTAAGGGTTATCACATATAACTCAAAAAAGAAAGAACAAAAGGAGAGTCAAACTATGGCTTCTAAAGATTTCCACGTAGTGGCAGAAACAGGTATTCACGCACGTCCAGCAACATTGTTGGTACAAACTGCAAGCAAATTTGCTTCAGATATCACTCTTGAGTACAAAGGTAAATCAGTTAACCTTAAATCAATCATGGGTGTTATGAGTCTTGGTGTTGGCCAAGGTGCTGACGTAACTATCTCAGCTGAAGGTGCAGATGCAGATGACGCTATCGCTGCAATCTCAGAAACAATGGAAAAAGAAGGATTGGCATAAGGAAAATGACAGAAATGCTTAAAGGAATCGCAGCATCTGACGGTGTTGCAGTTGCAAAAGCATATCTACTCGTTCAACCGGATTTGTCATTCGAGACTGTTTCAGTCGAAGATACAAACGCAGAAGAGGCTCGTTTGGATGTAGCTCTTGAAGCTTCTCAAAACGAGCTTTCTCTTATCCGTGAGAAAGCTGTAGGTACGCTTGGTGAAGAAGCGGCTCAAGTTTTTGACGCTCATTTGATGGTTCTTGCTGACCCAGAATTAATTGGTCAGATTAAAGAAACAATCCGTGCTAAGAAAGTCAATGCTGAAGCAGGTCTTAAAGAAGTGACTGACATGTTCATCACTATCTTTGAAGGCATGGAAGACAACCCATACATGCAAGAACGTGCAGCGGATATCCGCGACGTGACAAAACGTGTGTTGGCTAACCTTCTTGGTAAAAAATTGCCAAACCCAGCTTCTATCAATGAAGAAGTAATCGTAATTGCGCATGACTTGACACCATCTGATACAGCTCAATTGGACAAAAACTTTGTAAAAGCTTTTGTAACAAACATCGGTGGACGTACAAGCCACTCAGCTATCATGGCACGTACACTTGAAATTGCAGCTGTATTGGGAACAAATAACATCACTGAAGTAGTGAAAGACGGTGATATCCTTGCCGTTAACGGAATTACTGGTGAAGTGATTATCAACCCAACAGATGAACAAGCGGCAGAATTTAAAGCAGCTGGTGAAGCTTATGCTAAACAAAAAGCTGAATGGGCACTTTTGAAAGATGCTCAAACAGTTACTGCTGACGGTAAACACTTCGAGTTGGCTGCTAACATCGGTACTCCAAAAGACGTTGAAGGTGTTAACAACAACGGTGCTGAAGCTGTTGGACTTTACCGTACAGAGTTCTTGTACATGGATTCTCAAGACTTCCCAACTGAAGATGAGCAGTATGAAGCATACAAGGCTGTTCTTGAGGGAATGAATGGTAAACCAGTGGTTGTTCGTACAATGGATATCGGTGGAGATAAAGAACTTCCTTACTTCGATATGCCACATGAAATGAACCCATTCCTTGGATTCCGTGCCCTTCGTATCTCTATTGCCGAAACTGGAGATGCTATGTTCCGCACACAGATCCGCGCTCTTCTTCGTGCTTCTGTTCATGGTCAATTGCGTATCATGTTCCCAATGGTTGCCCTATTGAAAGAATTCCGTGCAGCTAAAGCAGTCTTTGATGAAGAAAAAGCAAACCTTCTTGCTGAAGGAGTTACAGTTGCGGATGATATTCAAGTTGGTATCATGATTGAAATCCCTGCAGCAGCCATGCTTGCAGACCAATTTGCTAAAGAAGTTGACTTCTTCTCAATTGGTACAAACGACTTAATCCAATACACAATGGCAGCAGACCGTATGAACGAGCAAGTTTCATACCTTTACCAACCATATAACCCATCAATCCTTCGCTTGATCAACAACGTTATCAAGGCAGCTCACGCTGAAGGTAAATGGGCTGGTATGTGTGGTGAGATGGCTGGTGACCAAAAAGCTGTTCCACTTCTTGTCGGAATGGGCTTGGATGAATTCTCTATGTCAGCAACATCTGTACTCCGTACACGTAGCTTGATGAAGAAATTGGATACTGCTAAGATGGAAGAGTACGCTAACCGTGCCCTTACAGAGTGTTCAACAATGGAAGAAGTTCTTGAACTTCAAAAAGAATACGTTAACTTTGATTAATTGAAAAGTCCTTGCAACTTAGTTGCAAGGTTTTTTTATAGTTTAATAGCATAAAATCTATTAACTAGTTCATAAAATGCTTGACAATAAAAAAAATCGGAGTAGAATATTAACTAGTTAAATAACTAGTTAAGGAGTTTTTATGAAGAAACAAAATTTGTTTTTAGTGTTGTTAAGTGTCTTTCTTTTGTGTCTAGCTGCTTGTGGGCAGAAGGAGAGCCAGTCAGGTAAAGGGATGAAAATTGTGACCAGTTTTTATCCTATCTATGCCATGGTCAAGGAAGTATCTGGTGACTTGAATGATGTTCGAATGATTCAGTCAAGTAGCGGAATTCACTCCTTTGAACCTTCAGCAAATGATATCGCAGCCATCTATGATGCAGATGTCTTTGTTTACCATTCTCATACACTTGAATCTTGGGCAGGAAGTTTAGATCCCAATCTAAAAAAATCTAAAGTTAAGGTTTTAGAGGCTTCAGAGGGAATGACTTTAGACCGCGTCCCAGGGCTAGAAGATGTGGAAGCAGGGGATGGAGTTGATGAAAAAACGCTCTATGACCCTCATACTTGGCTAGATCCTGAAAAAGCTGGCGAAGAAGCTCAAATTATCGCTGATAAACTGTCAGAGGTTGATAGTGAACACAAAGAAACTTATCAAAAAAATGCGCAAGCCTTTATCAAAAAAGCTCAAGAATTGACTAAGAAATTCCAACCTAAATTTGAAAAAGCGACTCAGAAAACCTTTGTAACACAACATACAGCCTTTTCTTATCTAGCTAAGCGATTTGGACTCAATCAACTTGGTATTGCAGGTATCTCTCCAGAACAAGAACCAAGTCCAAGACAACTAACAGAAATTCAGGAATTTGTAAAAACCTATAAGGTTAAAACGATTTTTACAGAAAGTAATGCTTCTTCAAAAGTAGCTGAAACTCTTGTCAAATCAACAGGTGTGGGTCTTAAAACTCTGAATCCTTTAGAGGCAGACCCACAAAATGACAAGACTTATCTAGAAAACCTAGAAGACAATATGAGTATTTTAGCAGAAGAATTGAAATGAGGAGATTATGAAAATCAATAAAAAATATCTAGCTGGGTCAGCAGCTGCACTTGTTTTAAGTGTCTGTGCTTATGAACTAGGTTTGCATCAAGCTCAAACTGTAAAAGAAAATAACCGTGTTTCATACATCGATGGCAACCAACCAAGCCAAAAGGCAGAGAATTTGACACCTGATGAAGTCAGTAAAAAAGAAGGTATTAATGCCGAGCAAATCGTTATCAAGATTACGGATCAAGGTTATGTGACTTCTCATGGAGACCATTATCATTACTATAATGGCAAGGTTCCTTATGATGCTATCATTAGTGAAGAACTGCTGATGAAAGATCCAAATTATCAGTTGAAGGATTCAGACATTGTCAATGAAATCAAGGGTGGCTATGTGATTAAGGTAGATGGTAAGTATTATGTCTATCTAAAGGATGCAGCACATGCTGATAACGTTCGCTCAAAAGAAGAAATCACTCGTCAGAAGCAGGAACACAGTAGTAATCACGGGGGTGGTTCTAGCGATAATGCGGTAGTAGCTGCTAGAGCTCAGGGTCGATATACAACGGATGATGGTTATATCTTTAATGCATCTGATATTATAGAAGATACAGGTGATGCCTATATCGTTCCTCACGGCAACCATTTCCACTATATTCCTAAGAGTGATTTGTCTGCCAGTGAATTAGCTGCAGCTCGAGCCTTCTTATCTGGAAAAGGTAATCAACCAAGCTCAGTTGGCTATCGTCCTTCGACAAATTCTTCTAGCAGTAGCTCATCAGAGACACCGAATAGTAGTTCATATGGACAAACGAATCAAAGCAATGTTGAAGCAAATACCAGAAGATGGACTCCAAGTGTTAGCCCACAAGTGGATAATAGCTATCAAGCAAGTCCAAGTGAAGACGTATCCAGTCTCTTGAAACAGCTTTATGCCTTACCGCTTAGCCAACGACATGTGGAATCAGATGGACTTGTTTTTGATCCAGCGCAGATTACAAGAAAAACTGCGAATGGTGTTGCAGTGCCTCACGGAGACCATTATCACTTTATCCCTTATTCTCAAATGTCTGATTTAGAACAGAAGATTGCGAGAATGATTTCTGAAAATTATCAAGGAAATCATACTACTGCAGGTGGTAAAGAATTAAAACCAATTCCGACTCCAAGCCTTCCAAATTTAATTCCATCTCCTGTTTTGCCAGCTCTTAGCTTAAAACCTTTGAAACCTATTGTAAAACCGGCTCCTACTCCAAATCCTAAAATAGACTCAAATTCTGCTTTGGTTAGTCAGCTGGTACGAAAAGTTGGAGAAGGATATGTTTTCGAAGAAAAAGGAATCTCACGCTATGTTTTTGCGAAAGATTTACCATCTGAAACTGTTAAAAATCTTGAAAGCAAGTTATCAAAACAAGAGAGTGTATCACACGCTTTAACTGCTAAAAAAGAAAAAGTTGCTCCTCGTGACCAAGAATTTTATGATAAAGCATATAATCTGTTGGCTGAGGCTCATAAAGCCTTGTCTGAAAATAAAGGTCGCGTTTCTGATTTCCAAGCCTTAGACAAATTAGCAGAACGCTTGAATGATGAATCTTCTAATAAAGGAAAATTGGTAGATGATTTATTGGCATTCCTAGCACCAATTACTCATCCAGAGCGACTTGGCAAACCAAATTCTCAGATTGAGTATACCGAAAATGAAGTCCGCATTGCTCAATTAGCTGATAAGTATACGACGTCAGATGGTTACATTTTTGACGAACATGATATTATCAGTGATGAAGGAGATGCCTATGTAACGCCTCATATGGGACATAGTCACTGGATTGGAAAAGACAGCCTTTCTGATAAGGAAAAAGCTGCAGCTCAATCTTATACTAAAGAAAAAGGAATTCTACCTCCGTCAGCAGACGCAGATGCTCAAGCAAATCCAACTGGAGATAGTGCAGCGGCCATTTACAATCGTGTGAAAGGTGAGAAACGAATTCCACTCGTTCGACTTCCATACATGGTTGAGCATACAGTTGAGATTAAAAATGGTAATTTAATTATTCCTCACAAGGATCATTACCATAACATTAAATTTGCTTGGTTTGATGATCACTCATACAAAGCTCCAAATGGCTATACCTTGGAAGACTTATTTGCGACGATTAAGTACTATGTTGAACATCCTGATGAACGTCCACATTCTAATGACGGATGGGGAAATGCCAGCGAGCATGTCTTAGGTAAGAAAGACCACAGTGAAGATCCCAAAAAGAACTTCAAAGCGGATGAAGAACCAGTAGAGGAAACACCTGCTGAGCCAGAAGTCCCTCAAGTAGAGACTGAAAAAGTAGAAGCCAAGCTCAAAGAAGCAGAAGCTTTACTTGCTAAAGTAACAGATGCTAGTCTGAAAGGCAATGCGACAGAAACCCTAGCTGGTTTACGAAATAATTTGAGCCTGCAAACCATGGATAATAATGGTATCATGGCAGAAGCAGAAAAATTACTTGCGTTGTTAAAAGGTAGTAATCCTTCACCTGTAAATAAGGAAAAAACAAACTAATGAAAAATGGGAGTCTCGATAAAGGGACTTTCATTTTTATTATGTATATACGAAAAATTCTTGACAAGCAGTACTAAAAGGAGTAAACTATTAACTAGTTAATTAACTGGTTTATTGTTTTATAGTGAATCAAATAGAGTTAAGAAAAGAGGAAAGAATGAAAATCAATAAAAAATATCTAGCTGGGTCAGCAGCTGCACTTGTTTTAAGTGTCTGTGCTTATGAACTAGGTTTGCATCAAGCTCAAACTGTAAAAGAAAATAACCGTGTTTCATACATCGATGGCAACCAACCAAGCCAAAAGGCAGAGAATTTGACACCTGATGAAGTCAGTAAAAAAGAAGGTATTAATGCCGAGCAAATCGTTATCAAGATTACGGATCAAGGTTATGTGACTTCTCATGGAGACCATTATCATTACTATAATGGCAAGGTTCCTTATGATGCTATCATTAGTGAAGAACTGCTGATGAAAGATCCAAATTATCAGTTGAAGGATTCAGACATTGTCAATGAAATCAAGGGTGGCTATGTGATTAAGGTAGATGGTAAGTATTATGTCTATCTAAAGGATGCAGCACATGCTGATAACGTTCGCTCAAAAGAAGAAATCACTCGTCAGAAGCAGGAACACAGTAGTAATCACGGGGGTGGTTCTAGCGATAATGCGGTAGTAGCTGCTAGAGCTCAGGGTCGATATACAACGGATGATGGTTATATCTTTAATGCATCTGATATTATAGAAGATACAGGTGATGCCTATATCGTTCCTCACGGCAACCATTTCCACTATATTCCTAAGAGTGATTTGTCTGCCAGTGAATTAGCTGCAGCTCGAGCCTTCTTATCTGGAAAAGGTAATCAACCAAGCTCAGTTGGCTATCGTCCTTCGACAAATTCTTCTAGCAGTAGCTCATCAGAGACACCGAATAGTAGTTCATATGGACAAACGAATCAAAGCAATGTTGAAGCAAATACCAGAAGATGGACTCCAAGTGTTAGCCCACAAGTGGATAATAGCTATCAAGCAAGTCCAAGTGAAGACGTATCCAGTCTCTTGAAACAGCTTTATGCCTTACCGCTTAGCCAACGACATGTGGAATCAGATGGACTTGTTTTTGATCCAGCGCAGATTACAAGAAAAACTGCGAATGGTGTTGCAGTGCCTCACGGAGACCATTATCACTTTATCCCTTATTCTCAAATGTCTGATTTAGAACAGAAGATTGCGAGAATGATTTCTGAAAATTATCAAGGAAATCATACTACTGCAGGTGGTAAAGAATTAAAACCAATTCCGACTCCAAGCCTTCCAAAACCAATTCCTGCTCCAGAGCCTACCCCGATACCAAGTCCACAACCTGTACCAAATCCTAAACCAACTCCAAGCAATCCAATTGATGGAAAATTGGTAAAACAGGTGATTCGAAAGGTGGTTGATGGTTATGTCTTCGAAGAGAATGGAATTTCGCGTTATATTTCTGCCAAGGAACTTTCAGCAGAAACTGTTGCAGCCATTGATGATAAACTTGCCAAACAAGAAAGTTTGTCTCATGAGTTAGGAGCTAAGAAAACCAATCTTGCATCTGCTGATCAAAAATTTTACAACAAAGTTTATGATTTACTAGCAACAGTTCATCAAGATTTGATTTCCAATAAAGGGAGCCAAGCTGATTTTGACGCTTTGGATAGACTATTGGAACGTCTCAACGATGAGTCAAGTGATAAGGTCAAGTTAGTTGATGATATCCTTGCTTTTCTAGCGCCGATTCGTCATCCAGAACGTTTAGGAAAACCAAATGCACAAATAGTTTACACAGATGATGAGATTCAAGTAGCCAAGTTGGCAGGCAAGTATACAACAGAAGATGGCTATATCTTTGATCCACGTGATATTACCAGTGATGAGGGGGATGCCTATGTAACTCCGCATATGAGCCACAGTCATTGGATTAAGAAAGAAAGTTTGTCTGAAGCTGAAAGAGCATCAGGTCAAGCTTATGCTAAAGAGAAAGGTTTGACTCCTCCTTCAACAAATCATCAAAATTCAGGAAATACTGAAGCTAAGGGAGCAGAAGCGATTTACAATCGAGTAAAAGCAGCTAAGAAGGTACCACTTGACCGTATGCCTTACAATCTCCAACATACTGTGGAAGTTAAAAATGGAAGTTTGATTATACCTCATTATGACCATTACCATAACATCAAATTTGAGTGGTTTGACGAAGGACTTTATGAGGCACCTAAGGGGTATACTTTAGAAGAGCTATTTGAAACTGTGAAGTATTATGTCGAACATCCAAACGAACGTCCGCATTCAGATAGTGGTTGGGGCAATGCGAGCGACCATGTTCAAAGAAACCACAATAGTCAAGCTGCTAACAACAATCAAACAGAGAAACCAACAGAGGAGAAACCTCAGACAGAAAAAATTGAGGAGGAAAAACCTCGCGAAGAAAAACCGAAAAATGAGAAAGCAGAATCTCCAAAACCAAAAGAACCAGAGGAATCAGAAGAAGAATCACCATCGGAACCAGAGGAACATCAGGTTGAAACTGAAAAGCTTGAAGAAAAACTGAGAGAGGCGGAAGAGTTACTTAAAAAGATTAAGGATCCAATTCTTAAGTCCAATGCCAACGAAACTCTCACAGGATTAAAAAATAATCTGTTATTTGGTTCTCAGGACAACAATACTATTATGGCAGAAGCTGAAAAGCTATTAGTCTTGTTAAAGGAGAGTAAGTAACTATACAACTATTATAGAAGATAAAAAGGGAGCAGAATATGGATTCTGTTCTCTTTTTTATGAAATTGTGTAAAAATTCTTGACATATTTTCTAAATAAAGATAAACTATTTACTAGTTAATTAAATGGTTAAACACTAGTTAAGGAGTTATAGTGAAAAAGAGGACGATTTTAGTATTGATGACCAGTGTATTGGTTCTGGTATTAGCTGCTTGTGGCCAAAAGGAAAGCCAGTCAGGTAAAGGGATGAAAATTGTGACCAGTTTTTATCCTATCTATGCCATGGTCAAGGAAGTATCTGGTGACTTGAATGATGTTCGAATGATTCAGTCAAGTAACGGAATTCACTCCTTCGAACCTTCAGCAAATGATATTGCAGCCATCTATGATGCAGATGTATTTGTTTACCATTCGCATACGCTCGAATCTTGGGCAGGAAGTCTGGATCCCAATCTAAAAAAATCCAAAGTTAAGGTTTTAGAGGCTTCAGAAGGAATGACATTGGACCGTGTTCCTGGATTAGAAGACGTGGAAGCAGGTGATGGAGTTGATGAAAAAACGCTTTACGATCCTCACACTTGGCTAGATCCTGAAAAAGCTGGCGAAGAAGCTCAGATTATCGCTGATAAACTTTCAGAGGTGGATAGTGAACATAAAGAAACTTATCAAAAAAATGCGCAAGCCTTTATCAAAAAAGCTCAAGAATTGACTAAGAAATTCCAGCCTAAATTTGAAAAAGCGACTCAGAAAACATTTGTAACCCAACATACAGCCTTTTCTTATCTAGCTAAGCGATTTGGACTCAATCAACTTGGAATCGCAGGTATCTCTCCAGAACAAGAACCAAGTCCAAGACAACTAACAGAAATTCAGGAATTTGTTAAGACCTATAAGGTTAAAACAATTTTTACAGAAAGTAATGCTTCTTCAAAAGTAGCTGAAACTCTTGTCAAATCAACAGGTGTGGGTCTAAAAACTCTGAATCCTTTAGAGGCAGACCCACAAAATGACAAGACTTACCTAGAAAACCTAGAAGACAATATGAGTATTTTAGCAGAAGAATTGAAATGAGGAGATTATGAAAATAAATAAGAAGAAACTTGCTGCTGGTGCAGCTGTCGTCCTTTCTTTAAGTCTGTGTATTTATGCATTGAATCAACATCAGACAGGAGAGAATAAAGATACGAATCGTGTATCTTATGTCGATGGGAAACAAGACACTCAAAAAACAGAGACACAAACACCAGATCAAGTCAGCAAAAAAGAAGATATCCAGGCTGAACAGATTGTTGTGAAAATCACTGATCAAGGTTATGTGACTTCACACGGTGATCATTTCCATTATTATAATGGGAAAGTTCCTTTTGATGCGATTTTCAGTGAAGAACTTTTGATGAAAGATGCCAATTATCAACTTAAAGACGCTGATGTTGTTAACGAAATCAAAGGTGGTTACATTATCAAGGTGGATGGTAAGTATTATGTTTACCTTAAGGATGTGGCACATGCGGATAACGTTCGTTCGAAGGACGAAATTGAACGCCAAAAACAAGGTCATACTCACGATGCACCAACATCTAATAGTGCAGTGGCGCTTGCTCAATCTCAAGGTCGCTATACTACTGATGATGGCTACATCTTTAATGCATCTGATATTATAGAGGATACTGGTGATGCTTATATCGTCCCTCACGGAGGACATTACCACTACATTCCAAAGAGTTCCTTGTCTGCTAGTGAATTGGCTGCAGCACAAGCTTACCTCTCTGGAACTAGAAATCAGCCTAGTGTGACTGACTATCGTCCAAGTAAAAATGGGACTGGTCAAGCTACCAAGCCTATTCAACAGGCTGAAATACCAAGTAATAAATCCGAGAGTCTTCAAAGTCTATTACAGCAGCTTTATGCTCTTCCAAGTACTCAACGATATACTGAATCGGATGGTTTGACTTTTGACCCTGCTAAGATTTCAAGCAGAACACCAAGTGGTGTAGCGATTCCTCATGGAAATCACTATCATTTCATTCCATATACAAAGCTTTCTGCATTAGAAGAAAAGATTGCGAGAATGATTCCTCTAACTAGTGACAGTGAGAAACCAACACCATTGGAGAATCCAAGAAAACCAGCAGAAAAACCTACTCAGCAAAACCATCATCATGAGCAAGACGGTGACCATGGAAGTCAGGCACCTAAGCATGACGAACATAAACATGACGCTCATCATGATGAAGACCATGATCATGGTTTTGATGCCAATCGTGTCATCAGTGAGGATGATCAAGGCTTTGTCATGTCACACGGTGATCATAATCATTACTTCTTTAAGAAAGATTTGACAGCAGAGCAAATTAAGGCCGCCCAAAATCATCTGAAAAGTAAAACGCCATCAGTACCAAGTCCAGCCCATGAAGATTACGATGAAGATACACACGGTCATCACCATGACGAACATGGCCATGATTTTGATGTCAATCGAATTATCAGTGAAGATGCGGCAGGCTTTGTCATGACTCATGGTGACCACAATCATTACTTCTTTAAGAAGGATCTAACACCAGAACAAATCAAGGACGCGCAGGATCATTTGAGAGGTAAAACGCCAGTAACACCAAGCCCAGCCCATGATGATGAACACGATAACGATAATCATGGCCATAAACATGATGAAGACCATGATCACGGTTTTGATGCTAATCGTGTCATCAGTGAGGATGAACAAGGATTTGTCATGAGTCATGGTGACCACAATCATTACTTCTTCAAGAAAGATTTGACAGCAGAGCAAATTAAGGCAGCTCAGGATCATTTGAAAACACATCATGATGCGGAGCCTGTAAAACCTCTTGCTAAAACGGTAGAGTCTTTCTCAAGAGATGCTAGCGATGAAGAAAAGATTGCTTATATTTCTAAAACATACGGAGTTCCACTTGAAGCGATTAGAATTTCAAACGGATTCTTTGTCTTTGGAAATCCAGACCAAGCCTACGATCCAACTCATATCCATCCATATGCTGTTCGTAAGGAACATGTGCGTCTTCCGCTACAAACTGGCAATCCAGAACTTGATTTCCTAAATGAACTCTATACCACTGCTTTGCGAGATGGTGTGTCTCCGTATAGCTTACAGGTAGAAAATGGTAGTTTTGTGATTCCTCATGGCGACCACAATCACTACATCAAGGTTCAAACGAAGGGCTATGAAGTAGCTTTGAAAAACAAGATTCCATCCCTACAATCCAACTATCAACCTGGAGCTTTTGATGAGAAGGCAGTTTTGGCAAAAGTAGATCAACTTCTAGCTGATAGCAGAAGTATCTACAAAGACAAGCCTATCGAACAAAGACAGATTGAGTTAGCCTTAGGACAGTTTACTGAAAACATGAAGAAACTGGCAACTAACTCTACAGCAGGTTATCTTGCAACACTTGATCTCTTTGATAAGCAATATATCCATATTGATGAAAGTGTCAAACCAGTTGAAACAAGTCCATTAGACAAGAAATATCAAGCCTTGATTGATAAAATCAATACACTAGATACAGATTCTTATGGACTTCCTAAGAAAGACCTTCTGGTTCGACTCCAAGAAGCTAAATTGGCTAAAGATGAGGCTACTTTAGCAGCGGTTGAATCACAACTTCAAGCTCTTCAAGACTTTAATGATCGAACAGGTGTTACAACTGTAGAATACATCAAGTATTTCTACGAACATGTAAATGACGGTCGTTTGAGTGATGAACTTCGTAATAAAGTGGCTCAGTTGACTTGGACCTTGTATCAATCTCAATCCTTCCTTAAGGCAGCAGAATTGAACAAATTATTCCCAAGTATCTATCAAGCAAAACAAGAAGTAGAAGAAGCTTTGAAAGCTCAACCAACTACTGCTAAATCGACTAAGACAGTTCTAGATACTGAAAAAGTAGATAACCAAACTGCTAAGACAGCTATTTATGGCTTCTTGAAAGAATTGTACGGAGACTTCATGCCTGAAGAACATGTCAATCATGTTAGCAAGGAAGAAGTAGAAAGTCTCTTGAGCAAGGCAACTCAACTCTTGGAACAAATCCAAGAAGAAGGAATCAGACAATCCTTGGCAGAAGAAGTAGAAAATCTCAAAGCTGCTACAAACAAGGTTGATGCAGACTTGGATGAAGTAAACAGCCAGGTAAAAGATGTCTTGACTCGTATCGCTAGCGCCCTTCAACAAGAGAAGGAAAATGCAGAGCAAGATCCTCAGACACTTGTACTCTATCAAAAACTTTACGATATCCTCATGTCACTTCACGCATACTTAGAAAACAATAAGGGTTCTGATGCCGACTTTGATAAAGTGGATGCATTACTAGATCAACTTTCTGCTAAGAGTAAGGATAAAGCTGCTTTACTTGAATTGACAAAAACTATCCTAGTCTTGAATCAAGAAATCAAGTCAAAAGCTAGCGCAAGTGAAGAAGCAAGTCCAGCAACAAATGCTGAAGCAAATACTGATAAGACCAGTCCCGAAACAGAAACATCAACAGCTGAGAAATCTAACAGTGAAACTGCAAGCAACGAAAACAAAGCAAGCAACACAATCGATTCTAAACCTGCTGAATTAGCTTCAGAAAAGGAAACAACAGAATCTACAACAAGTACTGGAAATCAAGACAAACCTGCTGAATAACTAAAAAAGACGAGGTAGCTGAGCTACCTCGTCTTTTTAGTCTTTATAAGCTACGATACCAATGATGGTATCAACTGCACGTTCCATGGTCTGAAGACTGACGTATTCAAAACGTCCATGCATATTCTCTCCACCCGCAAAGATATTAGGAGTTGGGATTCCCATAAAGGAAATCTTAGAGCCGTCTGTCCCTCCACGGATTGGTTCGATTATAGGAGTGATACCTAAATCTTCCATAACGGCTTTAGCAATGGTAATTGGAGTCATATCTTTTTCAATGACTTCTTTCATATTGTAGTACTGATCTGTCAAGTTTAGAGTGACACGGTCGCTACCAAGTTCTTGATTCATCTTATCAGTGATAGACTGCATAGCTGCTTTACGAGCTTCAAAGGCATCTTTTTCAAAATCACGAATGATGTAGCTTGCACGCGCCTCTTCGACACTACCTGTCACATCCATTAGGTGGTAGAAGCCTTGGTAACCTTCTGTTAACTCAGGTCGGTCATTCTCTGGAAGTTGATTATGAAAATCAATTGCTAGCTGAAGGGCATTGACCATCTGATCTTTGGCGGTACCAGGGTGGACATTGCGTCCTTGGAAATGCAATTCAGCCCCAGCTGCTGAGAAAGTCTCGTACTGAAGTTCTCCGAGAGGTCCGCCATCTACAGTATAGGCAAAATCAACATCAAAATCTTCTGCATCAAATTTATTAGCACCAACACCGATTTCCTCATCTGAACCAAAACCAACACGAATCTCACAGTGTTTGATTTCAGGATGAGCAGTCAGATATTCAATGGCAGTCATAATCTCAGCAATTCCTGACTTGTCATCAGCACCTAGTAAGGTTGTTCCATCGGTTGTGATGAGGGTTTGTCCTGGATATTTTTCAAGACTCTTGAAGTCGGCTGGATCGAGTTTGAAACCAGAATTTCCAAGTTCAATCACACCACCATCGTAGTTTTCAATTACCTGTGGCTTGACTCCTTCGGCATTAAAGTCAGCAGTATCCATGTGGGAGATAAAGCCAATTTTACGTGTTAATGATGGATCATTGGCTGGTAAGGTCCCAATTGCAAAACCATTTGGTAGATAATAAACATTTTGTAATCCAACACGTTTCATTTCAGGAATAAGGATATTTGTAGCAAAATCTACCTGACTCTGTGTACTTGGAGTAGTAGTAGAGTGTTCATCAGAGCGCGTGTTGACCTTAACGTAGGTTAAGAAGCGGTCCAAGAGATTGGGATAAGTCATAAAAAACTCCTTTTGAATTCATTTTTTCCATTGTATCATAGAAAAGAGAGAAAAACAAAAGACAGAAGTTCGGGAAATTCACTATGTTGGCGTTTACTTATTATTGAATAAATGATAAAATAAACTTGATAAAAATATCACAAGGAAGCGATTATGAAAAAAGCAATTTTAATGATGACTTTCGGTTCGCCAGAAGAGATTACCTTTGAAGGTGTGGCTGATTTTTTCACAAATATTCGTCGCGGAGTGAGACCTCAAGACCACGAGATTCAAACACTCTATGATAATTATGTACTTATTGGAGGTACGCCTCTGCAAAGAATTACCCGTGAAGAGGTTGATTTGGTAGAAGCTAGGCTGGGAAATGAATACAGTGTCTATTTTGCCAATAAGTTTTCTAGACCCTTTATTCCAGATGTGATCGGTCAGATGGAAGCAGACGGCATTGAACAGTGTATCTGCTTGATTTTGGAGCCTCATTATTCTTTCTACTCTGTCATGGGCTATGAAAAATTTTTAGAAAGCAAACAAATTCAATTTTTGGTCATTAAGGACTGGTATCAAGAAGAAGCACTCTTAAACTATTGGGCGGATGAAATTGGTAAGATTTTAAAAGAAGAAGTAAAGCAGGATAGCTTTAAAGTCATCTTTTCAGCCCACAGTGTGCCCATTTTTGCCTTGGATTTTGGCGATCCTTATATCGATCAAATTTTTGAAAATAGCAAGCTAGTCGCTGAAAAGCTGGGTTTGAGTTCCGAGCAATATACTAACACTTGGCAAAGTGAAAGTGATATTGGGATTCCATGGATTAAGCCAGATGTCTTGGAGTATCTTAGAGAGCAGAAAGAACATCCAGACCATTATATTTTTGTTCCTATCAGCTTCATCAGCGAGCATATTGAAGTCTTGTTTGACAACGATGTGGAATGTTATGACTTGTGTCAGGAATTTGGGGTGAACTATCATCGTCCACCAATGCCAAATACAGATTCTCGTTTGATTGATGCCTTGGTCAATACAGTCAGAGCCAATGAACATCAAGAATTTAAGGAATTTCTCCCTGAAGAAGAAACCTTTGATGAGTTAGTTCCTTCGGATGAAACTAAAAATATCTTGGCCGAATCTCAAGATTTACAAATGCCGGAATTTGTGAAAAAACTGATTGAGAAAAAAGGTCGGGAAAATGTTAAGATGCCTTATCTTATTAAGAAAATGCTTGAAAAAGCAGGTAAGTTACCAAAAGAGTAAAGAAAAAAGGATTTAGCTTTGTGCTAGATCCTTTTAATTGATTATTTTTTCTCAAGAAGAGCTTTGATCTCTTGAAGTACTTCCAACTCAGTTGGACCAGCTGGAGCTTCCTCAGCAGCTTCTTCTTTCTTAGTAAGGCTTTGAGCTTTTTCAATTCCTTTGATAACGAAGAAGAGAACAGTACCGATAACTAGGAAGTTGATAACAGCACTCAAGAATTTACCATATGTAACACCATTCCAAGCAAGCTCAGCGATGTTTTGTACTTTCGCAGCTTCCAAGGCTGGATTCAAAATAAGTGGGGTGATGATATCGTTAACAAGTGATGTAACGATTGCACCAAAAGCAGTAGCAATGATTACACCGACAGCAAGGTCAACAACATTACCACGAAGTAAAAATGCTTTAAGATCTTTTAACATTTTCATAATTTCCTTTCCATAATTTTAAATTTATTATAACTCAATTACAAATAAATTGCAAGATTAATGCTTGAAATTTACCTTGTTTTCTTAAAAATATACAATTTACTTAAAAAATAATTTAACATAATAATAGCAATTTGAGCCGATAAAGTCTCAATCTCATTAACTAAGTCCAGATTATTGTTAACGAACCGTCCAATGATTTCTGGAAAACGTGTAACAAAAATAAAAGTCAAGACAAGGTCAAGACCAAAAGTGAAGAGACGTGCTAGAGTAAATTTTACTAAACGTCTTGACCAATTCTTCCTAGCTTGCTTAAATACAAGTCTATCATTTGTAATAAATGCAAAGAGGATACTGATAATATTTGCCAAGGCAGTCGCAAGGAGTTCTTGATGACTTAGTTGATAAATGACTAATCGGGATAGGATAGCTATAAGAGTAGTCGCTATACCAAAAAAGAGATAAGCAAAGAGTTCATTATCTAAGAGACATTGAATACGTTTTTTCATGCTTTTAGTATAGCATAAAGCAGGCTATTGTGCTATACTAGTAAGGTTGATTCAAGCAACCCTTGGTGCTTAGCTTCTTTCACCAAGCATATTACACGCGGACAACCCGCCAAAGGAGAAAAGATGAAAAAATTAACTATTCGTGATGTAGCAGATATTGCAATCGTTGCTGCTATCTATGTCGTTTTGACTGTCACACCACCTCTAAATGCCATTAGCTATGGTGCTTATCAGTTCCGTATTTCAGAAATGATGAACTTTATGGCTTTTTACAATCCTAAGTACATCATCGGAGTTACTATCGGTTGTATGATTGCTAATTTCTTTAGCTTCGGACTGCTAGATGTCTTTGTTGGTGGTGGATCAACCCTAGTATTCCTCAGTCTAGGTGTTTGGCTTTTTGCAAAATACAGTAAAGATTACCTCTTTAATGGATTAATTCGAAAAGATCATTTCTTCTTTTCAATCCTCTTTTCAATTTCCATGTTTACTATCGCTGCAGAGTTGAATATCGTAGCGCAATTACCATTTTTCCTTACTTGGTTTACAACAGGAATTGGTGAATTTGCCTCATTGATTATTGGCGCGATTATTATTGGTAAAATTGGTCGTCGAATTGATTTAAGCAAATAGAAGAAGATAAGCTAGGTAGCTCTTACCTGGCTTTTTCTTATGGAAAATATCTAAGGAAACTTGACAAGTTTTTCTAACTATAGTATACTTTTTAAGTAAGCTGATTTAGCTCAGTTGGCAGAGCGCATCCATGGTAAGGATGAGGTCGCCGGTTCAATCCCGGCAATTAGCATGATATTTACAGGGAAACTCTTGAACACAAGAGTTTTTTTCTTATGCTCGTGAGAAAAAATTCTGACTTTTATATAATAAAAGTCATCCTGCAAAAATTTACTATTGACAAAACTACTTATTTCAAGTAATATAATAGACGCGATGAGTCGATAGGTAGTCTTCGGACTACTATTGAGCATAAGGAGGTCATAACGCAGGAGCGGACCTTGATGAGTTGTGTGAACCTGCTCATCACATGAAGATGCCTCTTAGTCCCTAGTCTAGCGACTGGGGATTTTTATTTTCCAAAAAATGATGAAAAAGCTTTGCAATTCATGGAAAAAGTAGTATAATACATCTATTATAGAAATTTTTAGAAAATTCCGAAAGAGGTTATTTATGGGATATACAGTTGCTGTAGTCGGCGCGACAGGTGCTGTCGGAGCTCAGATGATAAAAATGTTGGAAGAATCAACACTTCCAATTGATAAAATTCGTTTACTTGCTTCTGCACGTTCAGCAGGCAAGACTTTGAAATTTAAAGATCAAGATATTACGATTGAAGAAACGACTGAAACAGCTTTTGAAGGAGTTGATATTGCTCTCTTTTCAGCAGGTGGTTCTACATCAGCTAAATATGCACCATACGCAGTTAAAGCTGGAGCGGTAGTAGTAGATAATACATCTTACTTCCGTCAAAATCCAGATGTTCCTTTGGTTGTTCCAGAGGTCAATGCTCATGCACTTGATGCCCACAACGGTATCATTGCCTGCCCTAACTGTTCAACAATCCAAATGATGGTGGCTCTTGAGCCAGTTCGCCAAAAATGGGGCTTGGACCGTATCATTGTTTCAACTTACCAAGCAGTTTCAGGTGCTGGTATGGGAGCAATTCTTGAGACACAACGTGAACTTCGTGAAGTTTTGAATGATGGTGTAACTCCACGTGATTTGCATGCCGAAATCTTGCCTTCAGGTGGTGACAAGAAACACTATCCTATCGCCTTCAATGCTCTTCCACAAATTGATGTATTCACTGACAATGATTACACTTACGAAGAGATGAAGATGACTAAGGAAACTAAGAAAATTATGGAAGATGACAGCATTGCAGTATCTGCAACTTGTGTGCGTATTCCAGTTTTGTCAGCTCACTCTGAGTCTGTTTACATCGAAACAAAAGAAGTGGCTCCAATCGAAGAAGTAAAAGCAGCTATCGCAGCCTTCCCAGGTGCTGTTCTTGAAGATGATGTGGCTCATCAAATTTATCCTCAAGCCATCAATGCCGTGGGTTCGCGTGATACCTTTGTTGGTCGTATCCGTAAAGACTTGGATGCAGAAAAAGGAATCCACATGTGGGTTGTTTCAGATAACCTTCTCAAAGGTGCTGCTTGGAACTCAGTTCAGATTGCTGAAACTTTGCACGAACGTGGCTTGGTCCGTCCAACGGCCGAATTGAAATTTGAATTAAAATAGTCATATTGTTTAGGAGTTCATATGAACTCCTTCTTTGAAATAGAGAGGTGTTTCTCATGTCTTATCAAGATTTAAAAGAGTGTAAAATCATCACAGCCTTTATTACTCCCTTCCACGAGGATGGTTCCATCAACTTTGATGCCATTCCAGCCTTGATTGAGCATTTGTTGGCGCATCATACGGATGGAATTCTTCTCGCAGGGACCACTGCTGAGAGTCCAACCTTAACCCACGATGAAGAGTTGGAACTGTTTGCAGCTGTACAGAAAGTTGTCAATGGGCGTGTTCCTTTGATTGCGGGTGTGGGTACCAATGATACGCGTGACTCTATCGAGTTTGTCAAAGAAGTTGCTGAGTTTGGTGGTTTTTCTGCTGGACTTGCAATCGTCCCTTACTACAATAAACCTTCTCAAGAAGGAATGTACCAGCACTTTAAAGCTATTGCTGATGCTTCTGACCTACCAATTATTATCTATAACATTCCAGGTCGTGTGGTTGTCGAATTAACTCCAGAAACTATGCTTCGCTTGGCTGACCATCCAAATATTATCGGTGTCAAAGAATGTACTAGCTTGGCTAATATGGCTTACTTGATTGAGCACAAGCCTGAAGAATTCTTGATTTATACAGGTGAGGATGGAGATGCTTTCCATGCCATGAACCTTGGTGCGGATGGAGTTATTTCTGTTGCCTCTCATACAAATGGGGATGAAATGCACGAGATGTTTACTGCCATTGCAGAAAGCGATATGAAGAAAGCGGCAGCTATTCAGCGTAAATTTATTCCTAAGGTTAATGCCCTCTTCTCATATCCAAGTCCTGCTCCTATCAAGGCCGTTCTCAACTATATGGGATTTGAAGCTGGTCCAACTCGTCTACCTCTTGTTCCAGCACCAGAAGAAGATGCCAAACGCATTATCAAGGTTGTCGTAGATGGCGACTACGAAGCAACCAAGGCAACTGTAACAGGGGTCTTAAGACCAGATTACTAATAAAGACAATAAAATCCATGACCGATTGAACGATCATGGATTTCTTATTTTCCTAAACAGAATTGGCTAAAGAGTTGGGTGATGAGCTCATCTGGAGCAGCATCTCCAGTGATTTCTCCTAGAATTTCCCAAGTACGAGTCAAGTCAACTTGAAGCAAGTCAACTGGCATACCTAGTTCCAGCCCTTCATTAACAGCCTGTAGGCTTTCAACAGCCTTCTCAATCAAGGAAATATGACGGGCGTTTGACAAGTAAGTAGCATCTTGCTCAACCAAACCAGCATTTTCAAAGAAGAGGTTGTTGATTCTCTCTTCAATCTTATCGATGTTTTGGTTTTTAAGGACTGAAATACGAATAACGTCTTCAGGTAGTTCCGAAGTTTCAATCGCTTCAGGAAGATCAGTTTTGTTAAGAAGAATAATACGGTTGGTTTCTTGGCTGATTTCTAGGAGTTGACGATCTTGGACTGTCAGAGGTTCACTGGCATTTAATACAAGTAGTACCAAGTCAGCTTCCTTGAGGGCTTTTTTCGAACGCTCAACACCGATTTGTTCTACAATATCATCTGTTTCACGAATACCGGCCGTATCAATCAATTTGAGAGGGACACCATTGATATTGACGTATTCTTCGATGACATCTCGAGTAGTACCAGCAATGTCTGTAACGATAGCCTTATCTTCACGCAAGAGGTTGTTGAGGAGGCTAGATTTTCCAACGTTAGGGCGTCCGATGATAGCAGTTGAAATTCCCTCACGAAGAATTTTACCGCGACGTGCTGTTCGAAGGAGGTTGGTTAGCAATTGCTCAAACTCCATAGTCTTCTCACGGACAACAGCAGTAGTGGCTTCCTCAACATCGTCGTACTCAGGATAATCAATGTTGACCTCGACTTGGGCAAGTGTATTGAGGATTTCTTGACGGGTATTGTTAATCAGGTCAGAAAGGGAGCCGTCTAATTGCTTAACTGCAATGTTCATGGCCTTGTCAGTCTTAGCACGGATGATATCCATCACTGCCTCAGCCTGTGTCAAGTCTACACGACCGTTTAAAAAGGCACGTTTGGTAAATTCACCAGGTTCTGCCAATCGAGCTCCTTCACGAATAGCTAGCTGGAGAATCTCATTGGTCACCGCAATCCCACCGTGGGTGTTAATCTCGATAATATCCTCACGAGTGAAGGTTTTTGGAGACTTCATAGCCCCAACCATAACCTCGTCCATGACTTTACCAGTCAGAGGATCAATAATGTGACCGTAGTTGAGAGTGTGACTGGCAACCTGACTCAATTCTTTTCCTTTAAAAATCTTTTGTGCAATAGCAAAACTTTCTGTTCCGCTCAGGCGGACAATACCAATAGCCCCTTCACCTAGTGGAGTAGAGATAGCAGCGATGGTATCAAATTCACGTGTAATCATAATATTTCCTTTAATTAATAGCTCTTTTCTTGGAAATTCTTCCAAGTATCCTTTCAAATTGTAACAAATTTAAACTATTTCTTCAATGGATGCCACTTGGAGATTGAAAAAGCCTAAGCAATTCTGCTTAAGCTAGCTTATTTGGTGCGCATTTCCCCTTGTGGGAAGTAGGTTCCTTTTGGCATGTCGTTGATGATGACATGGACAGCAGATTGAGGGGCTCCAGTATTACGGACAACGGCTTCCGTTACTTCCTTAGCAAGAGCTTTTTTTTGCTCGAGCGTGCGTCCTTCAAATAAATCGATGCGTACAAATGGCATAATGGCTTCCTCCACTAGTTTTGATTTCTTCTATTTTACCACATTTTGCCGTTTAAAGCTTAAGAAAATTATGATATACTAGAATGTAGCAAAAATTTAGAAATGGACGTGAAGCAAGAAACATGGCACAGTTGTATTATCGTTATGGGACCATGAACTCTGGAAAGACAATCGAGATTCTCAAGGTGGCCTATAACTATGAGGAGCAAGGAAAAGGTGTTGTGATTATGACTTCAGCTCTGGATACTCGTGACGGTGTTGGTTATGTGTCGAGTCGGATTGGTATGAAACGCCCTGCCATTGCGATTGAGGAAACGACGGATATCTTTGGCTATATCCGAGACCTACCAGAAAAGCCTTACTGTGTTTTGGTCGATGAAGCCCAGTTTCTTAAGCGTCACCATGTTTACGACCTGGCTCGTGTTGTTGACGAGTTAGACATACCTGTCATGGCCTTTGGTTTGAAAAATGATTTTCGCAATGAACTGTTCGAAGGTTCCAAGTATCTCTTGCTTTTAGCAGACAAGATTGACGAAATCAAGACCATCTGTCAGTATTGTAAGAAAAAGGCGACTATGGTGTTGCGTACACAGGATGGACTGCCCGTTTATGATGGTGAGCAGATTCAGATTGGTGGCAATGAAACCTATATCTCGGTTTGCCGTAAACATTATTTTGCGCCTGAAATCAATAAGGAGAATGAAGAAAAATGAACATCTATGATCAACTACAAGCTGTAGAAGACCGTTATGAAGAATTAGGAGAACTACTCAGTGACCCAGATGTGGTTTCGGACACCAAGCGTTTCATGGAACTTTCCAAAGAAGAGGCTTCTACTCGTGATACGGTAACAGCTTACCGTGAGTATAAACAAGTCCTTCAAAACATCGTTGATGCTGAAGAGATGATTAAGGAATCAGGCGGAGATGCGGACCTGGAAGAAATGGCCAAGCAAGAGCTCAAAGATGCCAAGGCTGAAAAAGAAGAATACGAAGAAAAACTCAAAATTTTGCTCCTTCCAAAGGATCCAAACGATGACAAGAACATCATCCTTGAAATTCGTGGAGCGGCTGGTGGTGACGAAGCGGCACTTTTCGCCGGGGACCTTCTAACTATGTACCAAAAGTATGCAGAAGCCCAAGGCTGGCGCTTTGAAGTCATGGAAGCTTCTATGAACGGTGTCGGTGGTTTCAAAGAAGTCGTTGCCATGGTTTCAGGTCAATCTGTTTACTCTAAGCTTAAGTACGAATCAGGTGCTCATCGTGTGCAACGTGTCCCTGTGACAGAAAGCCAAGGCCGTGTACATACTTCGACAGCGACAGTTCTTGTTATGCCTGAAGTTGAAGAGGTTGAATACGATATTGATCCAAAAGACCTTCGTGTTGACATCTACCACGCATCAGGTGCTGGTGGACAGAACGTCAATAAGGTTGCGACTGCCGTTCGTATCGTTCACTTGCCAACCAATATCAAGGTTGAGATGCAGGAAGAACGTACCCAGCAGAAAAATCGTGAGAAGGCCATGAAAATCATCCGTGCGCGTGTTGCTGACCACTTTGCACAAATTGCTCAGGATGAACAAGACGCTGAGCGTAAATCAACAATCGGTACTGGTGACCGCTCAGAACGTATTCGTACTTATAACTTCCCACAAAACCGTGTCACAGACCACCGTATCGGTTTAACCCTCCAAAAACTAGATACCATTTTGTCTGGTAAATTGGATGAGGTTGTGGATGCCTTGGTGCTCTATGACCAAACACAAAAATTAGAAGAATTAAACAAATAATGAAATTAGCTCAATTATTTTCAGATTTTGAAGAAGAGTTGATAAGACAAGGAGAGGAAGCTGAAAGCCTCTCTTTTGTCCATCGTAGCCTGAAAAATCTATCTTTTACGGACTTTGTCTTTGCTCTTCAGCAGGAAGTGACGGAAGAGGAAGAAGTATTTGTAAAAGGAATTTTCCAACAGTTAGCAGCTCATAAACCGGCACAGTACATCATTGGACAGGCAGATTTTTATGGAATGCAGTTACAAGTTGATGAGCGAGTATTAATCCCTCGTCCAGAGACAGAGGAGTTGGTGGAGCTTATCCTGGGTGAAAATCCTGAGACGAATCTTTCAGTTCTGGATATTGGAACAGGTAGTGGAGCTATTGCTCTCGCCTTAGCAAAAAACAGACCAAATTGGTCAGTAACAGCAGCGGATATTTCCCAAGATGCTTTAGATTTAGCTAGCGAAAATGCTAAAAATCAAAATCTTCAAATATTTTTAAAAAAATCTGACTGTTTTACAGAAATTTCTGAAAAATATGATATAATTGTTTCCAATCCACCCTATATCTCTCGTGAAGATGAGTCAGAGGTGGGTTTGAATGTTTTGCATTCAGAACCTCGTCTAGCTCTCTTTGCAGATGAGGATGGTCTAGCTATTTACCGTAGAATTGCGGAAGATGCAAAAGACTATCTCAAAGATGGTGGTAAGATTTACCTTGAAATTGGATACAAGCAAGGTCAAAGTGTTCCTGAACTCTTTAGGAAACATCTTCCTGAAAAACGAGTACGAACACTCAAGGACCAATTTGGTCAAGATAGGATGGTCGTGGTTGATGATGGACAGGATTAGACAAGAGTTGGAAAATGGTGGAGCGGTCGTTCTACCTACTGAGACAGTTTACGGTCTCTTTGCCAAGGCTCTAGACGAAAAAGCAGTTGATCATGTATACCAGCTCAAACGTCGTCCAAGAGACAAGGCACTCAATCTCAATATCGCCTCTCTAGAGGACATCTTGCATTTTTCTAAGAATCAGCCAACTTATCTACAAAAACTTGTAGAGACCTTTTTACCAGGTCCCTTAACCATCATTCTAGAAGCCAATGACCGAGTTCCCTATTGGGTCAATTCTGGTCTTGCAACTGTTGGATTTCGGATGCCGAGTCATCCCATTACCCTTGATTTGATTAGAGAGATAGGACCTCTGATTGGGCCGTCTGCTAATATCTCAGGTCATGCAAGTGGAGTGACCTTTGCTCAAATTCTAGAGGATTTTGACCAAGAGGTTTTGGGTTTGGAAGACGATTGTTTTCTAACTGGGCAGGATTCAACTATTTTGGATTTGTCTGGAGACAAGGTGAAAATCTTACGCCAAGGGGGCATTAAGCGAGAAGATATTCTTGCTCGGTTGTCAGAGATTTCTTTTGAGGAGGCTTAAAATGCTAAGAAATTTGCAAGAAACAGATGTGAAAGCTATATGTGACATCAACCAAGAGGCTTTGGGCTATTCTTTTAGTTCAGAGGAAACGGCTAGTCAACTAGCTAGACTATCTCAGGATTCACATCATTTCTTACTTGCTTATGAGGATGAATCTAGTCATGCCTTGCTTGGATATGTCCACGCTGAGGTCTATGAATCACTTTATTCTAAAGCAGGATTTAATATTTTAGCTTTAGCAGTTTCACCTCAAGCGCAAGGTCAAGGTATTGGTAAAAGCTTATTGCAAGGGTTGGAGCAAGAAGCAAAAAGACGTGGTTATGGGTTTATCCGTTTAAACTCTGCCGATCATCGTCTGGGTGCTCATGCATTTTATGAAAAAGTTGGTTATACTTGTGATAAAATGCAGAAACGGTTTATTCGCATCTTTTAGTTTATTTTCTTATTGAAAAACAAACTAATGGACCAGTCACACTATAAAGGAGAAGACCTATGATTTTTGACAAAGACGATTTTAAAGCATACGATGCTGATCTTTGGAATGCTATTGCCAAAGAAGAAGAACGCCAACAAAATAACATCGAGTTGATTGCTTCGGAAAACGTGGTTTCCAAGGCTGTTATGGCGGCTCAAGGGTCTATCTTGACAAACAAATATGCCGAGGGTTACCCAGGACGCCGTTATTATGGTGGAACTGATGTAGTAGACGTGGTAGAAACTCTTGCTATTGAACGCGCAAAAGAAATTTTCGGTGCAAAATTTGCCAATGTCCAACCTCACTCAGGAAGCCAAGCCAACTGTGCGGCTTACATGGCCTTGATTGAGCCAGGTGATACCGTTATGGGGATGGATTTGGCAGCAGGTGGACACTTGACCCACGGAGCTCCAGTTAGCTTCTCAGGTCAAACCTACAACTTCGTTTCTTATAGTGTGGACCCTGAAACGGAACTCTTGGACTTTGATGCTATCTTAAAACAAGCTCAAGAAGTAAAACCAAAATTGATTGTAGCAGGTGCTTCAGCCTATTCTCAAATTATCGATTTCTCAAAATTCCGTGAAATTGCTGATGCTGTTGGAGCTAAGCTCATGGTAGATATGGCTCATATTGCTGGTTTGGTTGCAGCTGGTCTTCACCCAAGTCCAGTGCCATACGCTCATATCACTACAACAACGACCCACAAAACTCTTCGTGGCCCACGTGGTGGTTTGATTTTGACCAATGATGAAGACTTAGCTAAGAAAATTAATTCAGCTATTTTCCCAGGTATTCAGGGTGGTCCTTTGGAGCATGTTGTGGCAGCTAAAGCTGTTTCTTTCAAAGAAGTCTTAGATCCAGCCTTCAAGGAATATGCTGCTAATGTTATCAAAAACAGCAAGGCTATGGCAGATGTCTTCTTGCAAGACTCTGATTTCCGTATTATTTCTGGTGGGACTGAAAACCATCTCTTCCTAGTGGATGTGACTAAAGTTGTAGAAAACGGCAAAGTTGCTCAAAACTTGCTGGATGAAGTCAATATTACCCTAAATAAAAACTCAATCCCTTACGAAAGCTTGTCACCATTCAAGACAAGTGGGATTCGTATCGGAGCAGCAGCTATTACTGCACGTGGATTTGGTGAAGAAGAAAGTCGCAAAGTGGCTGAACTTATCATTAAAACCCTTAAGAATGCAGGAAATGAAGCTGTCTTAGAAGAAGTGAGAAGTGCAGTTAAAGAATTAACAGATGCCTTCCCATTATACGAGGACTAAAACTTTTATGGACATTTATATTAAGAAAGCCATTATCCATCAGTTCAGTCCGGATGATACCGAGCTGTTCCTAGCGGATAAGTTTCTCAATATTACTCCAAAAATCGAAGAATACCTGCGTAGAAAAATTGAACGTGTGTATTCAGATGAAGCCAAGACTGGGATTTTCGAGGAAGAAAATCCCTTCTTCAATCACATCACTGACGATTTGTTGGAGACATCAATAACGCTGGCTAATCTCTGGAAAGAGGAGTTCAGCATTTCAGAAAACCTCAAGACCAATGACTTGATTTTTGTGCAATTTTCTAAAGAAGGCGTGGAACATTTCGCTTTCTTGCGAATTGCTCTGCGTGAGACCCTGACCCACCTCGGTGGCGAAGTTGATAATCCAATCAAGCTGACTCAGAATAACCTGCCTGGATTTGGAACGGGTGCTGATGAGGCCTTGGTGGTCAATCTTCAGAGTCGCAAGTACCATCTCATTGAAAAACGCATCAAGTACAATGGGACTTTCTTGAACTATTTTTCAGACAATCTTCTTGCCGTTTCCCCTAAGATTTCTCCCAAGAAATCTATCAAGGAACTGGAAAAAACGGCACAGCGAATTGCTGAGACTTTTAACACAGATGACTTTCAATTTCAATCCAAGGTCAAATCAGCTATTTTTAACAATCTGGAAGAAAGCAATGAATTGTCACCTGAAAAACTGGCCAATGATCTTTTTGATAACAATCTGACAGCTCGATTAAGCTTTATTGACCAAGTTAAAGAAGCTGTACCAGAACCTGTTCAATTTGATGAAATTGATGCCAGTCGTCAGCTTAAAAAATTTGAAAACCAAAAACTTTCCTTGTCAAATGGAATTGAGCTCATCGTTCCCAATAACGTCTATCAAGACGCTGAGTCTGTTGAGTTTATCCAAAACGACAATGGAACCTACTCTATCTTAATCAAAAATATCGAGGATATCCAAAGTAAATAATGTTTAAACGAATTCGAAGAGTGCTTGTACTAGCAGTCTTCCTTTTTGCTGGATATAAAGCTTACCGCGTTCACCAAGATGTCAAGCAAGTCATGACCTATCAACCCATGGTGCGAGAGATCTTGAGTGAAAAAGACACCCCAGCAAACGAAGAGCTTGTGCTCGCTATGATTTATACTGAAACAAAAGGAAAAGAAGGCGATGTTATGCAGTCTAGTGAGTCTGCAAGTGGTTCCACCAACACCATCAATGATAATGCCTCTAGCATTCGGCAAGGCGTTCAAACTCTGACAGATAATCTCTATCTTGCCCAGAAGAAGGGGGTAGATGTATGGACGGCTGTTCAAGCCTATAATTTTGGACCTGCCTATATCGATTTTATCGCCCAAAATGGTAAGAAAAACACCTTGGCTCTGGCCAAACAGTACTCTCGTGAGACTGTTGCTCCCTTGCTTGGTAATACCACTGGAAAGACTTATAGTTATATTCATCCCATTTCCATTTTTCATGGAGCCGAACTCTATGTAAATGGAGGGAACTATTATTATTCTAGACAGGTGCAACTCAACCTTTACATCATCAAATGTTTCACTCTCTTTTCGACATCTGGCTAGTCCAGATGTTTTTGTTATAAGTTTTCTTTAAGATAGATATATTACTCTAGAAAGGTAAAGGAGGAAAATCCCTATGAGAAAGAAACTCTTTCTGACTAGTGCTGCGGTATTGTTGGCAGTAACAGCTATGAATAGCGTCCATGCAGCAACAGATGTTCAAAAAGTTATCGATGAAACCTACGTCCAACCTGAATATGTCCTAGGTTCATCATTGTCTGAAGACCAAAAAAATCAAACCCTTAAAAAACTAGGCTACAATGCCTCAACAGACACAAAAGAACTCAAGACCATGACACCTGATGTCTATTCTAAGATTATGAATGTTGCCAATGACTCTAGCTTACAATTGTATTCATCAGCCAAGATTCAAAAACTAGGTGACAAATCACCACTTGAGGTCAAGATTGAAACACCAGAAAACATTACTAAGGTGACGCAGGATATGTACCGCAATGCAGCCGTAACTTTGGGTGTAGAACACGCCAAAATCACTGTAGCAGCACCTATTCCAGTTACAGGTGAGAGTGCCTTAGCCGGGATTTACTATTCGCTAGAAGCTAATGGAGCCAAGGTGCCACAAGCCAACAAAGATTTGGCTCAAGAAGAGTTGAAGGCTTTGTCCGATATCAATGCTGAAAACAAGGACAAAACTGGCTATGATGCTAATAAATTAAACGTTGCCCTAGCTGATATCAAGTCAGGACTCGCCAAAGCTAAAGAAAGCAAGGGAAATCTGACGGAGGAAGATGTCCGCAAAATCGTTGAAGATACCTTGAAAAATTATAAACTTGATCAGGTTATAACAGGAAACCAGATCAATATCATCATCAATTTTGCTTTGAATCTCTCAAAGAGTGATATCCTCAGCAATACAGACTTCACTAAAACCTTGAATGACCTTAAACAAAGCATCGTATCACAAGCTGGAGACAGTTTTAAAAATATCAACCTTAACTTTGATGCTGATAAGGCGCTAGAGGACGGCGGTAATTTCCTAAGCTCCCTCTGGCAAGCCATTGTCAACTTCTTCAAGAGTTTTGGTTCTTAAGAAATTTCATGGTATAATAGATGGTAACCGTAACGTTGCCGTCTTTTTTGTCGGCCGATAGAAAGAGAAAAGAATGTTAAAGAAAAATGATATTGTAGAAGTTGAAATTGTGGACTTGACCCATGAAGGTGCAGGAGTTGCCAAGGTGGATGGTTTGGTATTTTTTGTTGAGAATGCTTTACCGAGTGAAAAAATACTTATGCGAGTCCTCAAGGTTAATAAAAAGATTGGTTTTGGGAAGGTTGAAGAATACCTTGTTCAATCACCACACCGTAATCAAGATCTAGATTTGGCTTACCTGCGTTCAGGAATCGCGGATTTAGGTCATCTTGCCTATCCAGAACAGCTCAAATTTAAAACCAAGCAAGTTAAGGACAGTCTCTACAAGATTGCTGGAATTACTGATATAGAGGTTGCTGAAACGCTTGGTATGGAAAATCCAGTTAAGTATCGTAACAAGGCGCAGGTGCCTGTTCGTCGTGTTAATGGTGTCTTGGAAACAGGATTTTTCCGTAAGAATTCCCATGACCTCATGCCTCTAGAAGATTTCTTTATCCAAGATCCTGTGATTGATGAGGTAGTTGTAGCCCTACGCGACTTGCTCCGTCGTTATGATTTGAAACCTTATGATGAAAAGGAACAAGCTGGCTTGATTCGAAATCTTGTGGTGCGTCGCGGACACTATTCAGGACAAATCATGGTTATTTTAGTGACTACACGTCCTAAAATTTTCCGAGTGGAGCAATTGATTGAACAACTCATCAAGCAGTTCCCAGAGATTGTGTCTGTCATGCAGAATATCAACGACCAAAATACAAATGCGATTTTTGGTAAGGAGTGGCGCACACTTTATGGACAAGACTTTATCACTGATCAGATGTTGGGAAATGACTACCAAATCGCTGGACCCGCTTTTTACCAAGTCAATACTCAAATGGCAGAGAAGCTTTATCAAACAGCCATTGACTTTGCTGCATTAAAAGAAGACGATGTGATCATTGATGCCTATTCTGGTATCGGGACGATTGGTCTTTCTGTTGCGAAACATGTCAAGGAAGTCTATGGTGTCGAAGTGATTCCAGAAGCGGTTGAGAATAGCAAAAAGAATGCTCAGCTAAACAATATTTCAAATGCCCACTATGTTTGTGACACAGCTGAAAATGCTATGAAAAATTGGCTTAAAGATGGAATTCAACCAAGCCTTATACTAGTGGACCCACCAAGAAAAGGACTCACAGAAAGCTTTATCAAGGCAAGTAGCCAAACAGGAGCCGACCGCATCGCCTATATCTCATGTAATGTCGCCACCATGGCGCGTGATATCAAACTCTACCAAGAATTGGGATATGAGTTGAAGAAAGTTCAGCCAGTGGATTTATTTCCTCAAACGCATCATGTTGAGGCGGTAAGTTTGCTAGTCAAGGAGTAAAACGACGAAGATTAGCATTTACTTCCGCCCATGCGATAGCTGTCCGTGATTGACAAGTGCTAGCACGCAGACAGAACGGAGATAGCGAACCACTGAGTGTGTCGCTCTGCTCGTAAAAGCTTAGAAACCTTTGAACGAAAGGGATAATGAAAGCCTTGATTGCAAGGCTTTTTGCTTTATGGTGGGTAAGTATCAGAGTGAGAAAATTTTTGGAATGAGTAGAAGTGATAGCTAGAAATTATCAGTTTCTATTTCCATTTACCCTGTGGGTACGTGTTTGTTTCCATTGACAAGGAGTTTGTGGGAATAGAAATGTACCCACCTTGTTTGAATCAAGTGAAGTGTAGTTGAAGGAAATCTGTTGAAAGCAATACTTCATTTTACCGAATAAGTAATAATTTAGGCAACTTCAAATCGATTAAAAAAAACTATTTTAAAGGTTAAGAGTAGACAAAAATTGTCCACTCTTTTTTGCAAACTCAATTTATCAATAAATGAAATGAGGGAATGTAAAATGAAATATTTTGAGGTTGAGTTAGAAAATCCTGATGAATTTTTAAAACTACAAACAGAAGATTTTGTGAAAGCTAATCGCTTGCTACTAAGGAAGATAATCCAGAGCGTTACAGTCTATGAAGAAAACTTCGTCATATCCTTTAAATCTGGCATCGAATTGGAAGTATGAGTCTCATTCCATAACTTTTATATTGAACATATCATCTTGTTGTGTTATACTATAAATTGATATAAACAAAGATGTAGGAGGAACCGAAACTATGACAGCCTCAATGCGTTTAAGATAAGCTGGCAATAAAAAAAGCAGAATCTATACCCGATGATAGGCTTTTTTGTTGTGCTTATTTATACGATATTGAGCATTCATTAGTTACGGTGAGGATATTGGTTATTTAACTATACCTTTATTTAACTATGTCTTTAATATGAATGTTTCCAAATTGTATGTATGCAGACCAAAAGCCACATTGTGGGGTTTGGCCTGCATTTTTTATTGCCTAGAATGCTATTCAAAATAGAAATTCAAGCAAAATAATATGCAGGAGATAATATAAATGGAAAAATACAACAATTGGAAACGAAAATTTTATGCAATATGGGCAGGGCAAGCAGTATCATTAATCACTAGTGCCATCCTGCAAATGGCGATTATTTTTTACCTTACAGAAAAAACAGGATCTGCGATGGTCTTGTCTATGGCTTCATTAGTAGGTTTTTTACCCTATGCGATTTTGGGACCTGCCATTGGTGTGCTAGTGGATCGTCATGATAGGAAGAAGATAATGATTGGTGCCGATTTAATTATCGCAGCAGCTGGTGCAGTGCTTGCTATTGTTGCATTCTGTATGGAGCTACCTGTCTGGATGATTATGATAGTATTGTTTATCCGTAGCATTGGAACAGCTTTTCATACCCCAGCACTCAATGCGGTTACACCACTTTTAGTACCAGAAGAACAGCTAACGAAATGCGCAGGCTATAGTCAGTCTTTGCAGTCTATAAGCTATATTGTTAGTCCGGCAGTTGCAGCACTCTTATACTCCGTTTGGGATTTAAATGCTATTATTGCCATCGACGTATTGGGTGCTGTGATTGCATCTATTACGGTAGCAATTGTACGTATACCTAAGCTGGGTAATCAAGTGCAAAGTTTAGAACCAAATTTCATAAGGGAGATGAAAGAAGGAGTTGTGGTTCTGAGACAAAACAAAGGATTGTTTGCCTTATTACTCTTAGGAACACTATATACTTTTGTTTATATGCCAATCAATGCACTATTTCCTTTAATAAGCATGGAACACTTTAATGGAACGCCTGTGCATATTTCTATTACGGAAATTTCCTTTGCATTTGGGATGCTAGCAGGAGGCTTATTATTAGGAAGATTAGGGGGCTTCGAAAAGCATGTATTACTAATAACAAGTTCATTTTTTATAATGGGGACCAGTTTAGCCGTTTCGGGAATACTTCCTCCAAATGGATTTGTAATATTCGTAGTTTGCTGTGCAATAATGGGGCTTTCGGTGCCATTTTATAGCGGTGTGCAAACAGCTCTTTTTCAGGAGAAAATTAAGCCTGAATATTTAGGACGTGTATTTTCTTTGATCGGAAGTATCATGTCACTTGCTATGCCAATTGGGTTAATTCTTTCTGGATTCTTTGCTGATAAAATCGGTGTAAATCATTGGTTTTTACTATCAGGTATTTTAATTATTGGCATTGCTATAGTTTGCCAAATGATAACTGAGGTTAGAAAATTAGATTTAAAATAAACAATATTGGAGGAATATTTATGTATCTTATTTTCATGTAACTCTTCCTGCTAAAATCGCAGGGTTTTCCCTGCATACAAGCAAATGAAAGCATGCGATTATAGACAGGAGGAAATGTTATGGAATTAATATTAAAAGCAAAAGACATTCGTGTGGAATTCAAAGGACGCGATGTTTTAGATATAAATGAATTAGAAGTATATGATTATGACCGTATTGGTTTAGTAGGAGCAAATGGTGCTGGAAAAAGCACTTTACTCAGGGTACTTTTAGGAGAATTAACTCCCCCAGGATGTAAAATGAATCGTCTGGGTGAACTTGCCTATATTCCCCAGTTGGACGAAGTAACTCTGCAGGAGGAAAAAGATTTTGCACTTGTAGGCAAGCTAGGTGTTGAGCAATTAAATATACAGACTATGAGCGGTGGTGAAGAAACAAGGCTTAAAATAGCACAGGCCTTATCGGCACAGGTTCATGGTATTTTAGCGGATGAACCTACGAGCCATTTAGACCGTGAAGGAATTGATTTTCTAATAGGACAGCTAAAATATTTTACAGGTGCACTGTTAGTTATTAGCCATGACCGCTATTTTCTTGATGAAATAGTAGATAAAATATGGGAACTGAAAGATGGCAAAATCACTGAGTATTGGGGAAACTATTCTGATTATCTTCGTCAGAAAGAGGAAGAACGTAAGAGCCAAGCTGCAGAATACGAACAATTTATTGCGGAACGTGCCCGATTGGAAAGGGCTGCGGAGGAAAAGCGAAAACAGGCTCGTAAAATAGAACAGAAGGCAAAAGGTTCTTCAAAGAAAAAAAGTACTGAAGACGGAGGGCGTTTAGCTCATCAAAAATCAATAGGAAGTAAGGAAAAAAAGATGTATAATGCTGCTAAAACCCTAGAGCACAGGATTGCGGCCTTAGGAAAAGTAGAAGCTCCGGAAGGCATTCGCAGAATTCGTTTCAGGCAAAGTAAAGCATTGGAGCTCCATAATCCATACCCTATAGTCGGTGCAGAAATTAATAAAGTATTTGGGGATAAGGCTCTGTTTGAAAATGCATCTTTTCAAATTCCGTTAGGAGCAAAAGTGGCGTTAACTGGTGGTAATGGAATCGGAAAAACAACTTTAATCCAAATGATCTTAAACCATGAAGAAGGAATTTCTATTTCGCCTAAGGCAAAAATAGGTTACTTTGCACAGAATGGTTACAAGTACAACAGTAATCAGAATGTTATGGAGTTTATGCAGAAGGATTGTGACTACAATATATCAGAAATTCGTTCAGTGCTAGCATCTATGGGGTTCAAACAGAACGATATTGGAAAAAGTTTATCTGTTTTAAGCGGTGGAGAAATTATAAAATTGTTGCTTGCTAAAATGCTCATGGGTAGATATAACATCCTAATAATGGATGAACCCAGTAACTTCCTTGACATACCAAGTTTAGAGGCTTTGGAAATACTAATGAAGGAGTACACCGGAACTATCGTGTTTATCACCCACGATAAACGATTACTCGAAAATGTAGCAGATGTAGTTTATGAAATTAGAGATAAGAAAATAAATCTGAAACATTAAATTTAAGGTAGTCGCTGGTCAGTATAGTCTGTTCTGGTTGGCGACTCCATTGTTAAAGAGTATAAAGACTTTAGATTTTATGAATATTAAAAATAGGAACAGTCAATTGAACTGCTCCTATTTTTCTGCTAAATATATTGTAGTTTTCTTATATGTATAATGATAGATTAGCGGATTCTCATCTACGGTACTTACTTCAAATATGAAGAAGTGATCGCGGTTATCTCTGGACTTTTCCTTATTGAGGACAAAGTAATTCTTACGTGAAGTCGCCATTGTTTTTAGGATATCATCAGTTAGGAAGGTCAATGGAATATTCATGTTAGAGTAGCGGTAGAAGTCACGTTCAAAATCTTGGTAGCTCTCGCTATAATAGTCCATTTGTAGGTGATTACGCTGAAACTCAAGCTGATTCATAGAGCACCTCCTCGACAAGTTCAATACTAATAATGTCTTTTAATTTCAAATTGATGTGACCTGTTGTAGTTTTTATCAAAATGAAATCTTTGGTCAGACTTGGTATTGTTCCAGTGTAGGAAACACGCTTGTTTTTTTCAATCACTTGAATGCGTGTGCGTAGCTGCCCGGCGTATACTTGACTGAGGAGTAATAATTTCTTCTCTAGTGATAAGTCAGACATGTACGTTACTTTGTTTGTATCATCAGAGAGTGCTGATGCATGTTCAGATAGGAAAAAGCCCATCCATTTTTGCATCTTTGTATCCTGGTACTCTCTTGCTGATTGAAATGGTAAATATGAACGGTCAATCATATCAAATCCTTTCTATGCAGAGGCAAGGGTATTTTTATCAAATTGAATCGTAAAACCTTGAATTCCCCCACCTGTGTAACATTCTTTAAAGCGATTGATTACCTCAGTATAGATTATCACAGATGAGCTTGTTGGCTTAATGCTAAATGTAAATTCCAATGGTAATCGGTTTTCAGATTTAGCATGTACTAGTCGTATCGATATTTCAGTTGTTTTGAGTTTTCTCTGACGAAGTTTTGAAGTTGCTGTTTCAACGATTCCATGTAAAAATCTTTCAAGCATTTCAATATCATTACATCCTTTGCTACGGATTTCTGAAAATTGTACTGTATTTTTTTCTTGTTTCATTTTAATCCCTCCAATCCACCCGCGGAATGACCACCGATAAGTTTACTGCGTTCAATATTTCTGGAACCTTCAGTTAGGACGGTTCCTTTTTGTATGGCTAAAAAACCAAACTGTTCTCTGACAACATCAATAGCTGTCTGAAGTCTATTATCTTTTTCAATTTGTTCTACATCATCAAAGAGTGATAGTAGAGTATAGCTTTCATCTACGAAGCCACTATAAGATACACCAATTTGTCTCACTGCACCAGAGGTGTATTTTTTCGGAATAATACAAGTACATGACTCACCATTGTTTTGGGGAGATTTGCGGGTTCAATTTTATTCTGAGCATTTATAGATTTTTTCATCTCAGTCCTAGAATAGCCAATATGAATAGAAACGACAGTAGTCAATACTAGGGCTACTGTTCCGTTCCACAGTATCATTTAAAAATCATTTTCACACCCTTTCGTCTATTAGTATAGAAGAAAGCTCTCAGCACATGTCGAGTGTGTAAGCTTGTTAGTGAAACGTAGCTAATCCTCAAAAGGTTCACCCAAACCTTTTGAGTCCCACAAACGCATCACGTTGAGGCGGTATCACTGCTTGTACGAGCTGAAGCATCAGCGAAGTAGAAGCAGATGCTCCGCCCATGGGATAGGACTCGGAGAATGAGGAGGGAATATGATGAGATGATACAGAAAGCCTGAACTGATCAGGTGACGTGCTTATTTACATTAGCCTAATGATGAAAATAGAAAGATTATCGATGGTTATATTGGAATTGTACCAAAATGATTATTCTAAAGATATAGTAGCGTTTGATTCAATAAAAGAGGGGAAAACTTTTGTAGCTCAAATCCCTGGATATACTTTAGAAACAGAAGATGGATTTGAAGTAGAGTTTTTTAATCCTACAAATCTACCAGACTATCTGGAAATTATCTATAACGGAAACATTGTACCTTTGTCTAAATTTATGTTTGATCCTGAGGAAAATGTTGACATTATTTGGAAAGAAATCTCGAATCTATCCGAACCAAACGAAAAAGTAATTGAAGGCTATTCCAAAATCGATGCCTATGTTGTTAACAACGATGAAGTTAAAACCTAAGTGGAAGCAAGAGAAGCGAACTATCGGCAGGCAAAAGACTTTCTAGAATGCAGTGGATATGAAGTAGACAGAAGCTTTTTCAGAAGTGAAGACGGTGAAGCGATTCTCTACAGAAAAAAAGGTGCAGAAGATTGGCATTTCTTGTGTTACTTAGACCCAATATTTTTAGAGATTGAAGATGTAGAGGGATATGTTAAAGAAGAGGTTGGAGAAATTCAATAGTCAACCAAAGTTCCTTATCAGCATGTAGATTTGCTAGTAAAATCGTCAAATCCTTGTAACAAAGGGGGTTAAGAGAACCCTTGAGTGTAAGCCGTTTTCTTGTTTAGAGGGGACGTATTAGAGTATCCGCTCATAATTTATACTAGACCTGATAACTTATTTGAGATAGATTTTATTTCTATAAATACTGTGGAAATTTTTTAATACCAAAGATTTAAAGTTACTGTGTTAAAAAACCTCCCCACTTTTAAACTAATGTATTATAAAAATCAGTTGACATAAGTGTTACACCTGTGATAGAATTGACTTGAGGTGAAGAAAATGGCAACAGATAAAAATAGAATAATGATTAGCTTGGATGATAAAAATTTAGAGAAACTTGAAAATTTAGTAGAAGATGCTAGAGATAGAAGAGGAATGCGACTAACAAAGTCCCAAGTTATTGAATTACTCCTAAATACCGTTGATTATTTCGATGATATTATGGGAGCTATTTACTCAAAAAAATAACAGCGAAAATGCTATTATTTTTTTTACAAATAGGTGCAACACTAGTGATATAGGAGTGATAAAATGGTTGTTTATATTAGACAAAGTAAATTACCAAATGAGGTTTCAATTAATAAATACAATGCTCAAGTAGGTGCCTACTTACAAGGAGAAGAAGTTGTTTTATATCAATCTTTTTCTGAAATAAAACAGTTAACAAGCGATGATGCAGTTATAGATTATATAACGGAGACCAGAGCATTACTAAAAATGATGGGGTTAAACGTTCCGGTTTACGACTATCCTATTGAGCTTAAAGAGTTTTATGGTCGAAAGATTTATGCAGGTGTTTTAGGAGAGATTGTAAATATACCTGATAATTGGGGAAAATTTATTAAACCTAAAGCTGGATCAAAAGTCTTTACAGGAAGAGTTGTTAATGGAACCCGTGATTTGATAGGTATTGGTCTACCTTTCGACTATCCTATATGGATTAGTGAGGTTGTAGAATTCATAGCAGAATGGCGTTGTTTTGTGTTAGATGGTAGCGTATTAGATGTTCGCCCCTATACAGGTGATTATCATGCACAATTTGATCCTAGTGTAATTGATGAAGCCATATCATGTTGGAAAGATGCTCCAATAGCTTATGGACTAGATATCGGTGTCACTCGTGATGGCAGAACACTTGTAGTTGAAGTGAATGATGGTTATGCATTGGGAAATTATGGACTATCTCCTTTAAACTCAATCAATTTTCATAAAGCTAGATGGAAAGAAATGGTGAAACCCTATTTTGAAAAATATGATGTTTTTAACATTCCTGAAAGTGAACTTATAAATTTTTAGAAGAACCAGAAGTAAATCTGTAAAAAACTGTAACTAGTATGTTACAGTTTTTTACTTTGAATAATGATATAATAGAATAAGAAGATAATAAAAACGCTATATGTTTTAAAGTTGATTAGGAAAATAGGAAATATAGAAAAATTCGATATAATTATTAAATCATCAACTGAATTTGATAACAATTTAAATCTTGATGAAAATAATAGATATCTTTCATGGGAGAATTGTTATTCAGATTTTATGACAGGTCTAAAACTATTGCATTTTGGATTATAACAAAGGAGTGCTGACATGCCGAAATATACCGATGAAGATATTAGAAAATTAAATAAAATCACATTAAAAATTGCTGGTGATTATTTAGGTATAAGTTCACAGGCAGTTGCGATAGGTCTTAGAAACAATCTTCTTCCAATTGGTTTTGCTATTCATAACGAAGAAAGAGATAGACGTTTCACTGAGAGTTGGTCATATCATATTATTGCTGAAAGAATGATTTCATACAATCACGGTAAGCTATCAGAGATCCGTGTTGAAAATATTGAAGCTAGTTTAGATAAAATTATAGAGGAATTTAACGGTTTAAAACAAGATTTACTTTTTATATTAAGCGAAAATGCAGAAGTGAAGAATTAGAGGTTTTTGAATTTGCGTTTTCGCTTGGTAAATATAAAAACGGTGATGTAAAGTATAAGGGTAAAGGTGTTTCAAATGAAGATGATAAAGACCTTTTCTAGAGAAGAACTCTATGAAGAAATCTGGGAGATGAGTGCAAAACAAGTTGCATTGAAATATGATTTAAGCTATTCAGACTTACTTAAGAAATGCAAAGAATTTGAAATTCCAATTCCAAATGGTAGTTATTGGTATCGTAAGAATACTGGACAAGATTTAAGTGAACTTATTATTCCATTACCACAAAATGACGTAAATGAAGTTAATATTGATAGAAAAAGTCTAAAGAACAATAGAATAAAACCTAGTAAACATAAAGAAGAGAGTTCAGAAGATAAAAATAAAGATATTTTTAAACTTGATACAACTAGTATAAGAAGTTCATTATCATTTATAGAGGACGATAAAATAGAGCGTATTATTGAAGCAGTTTCAAACCTAAACCAGGCTCCAAATAAGAGATTACATCAATCTGTAGCTAATCTAAGAGATAAAATTACAGAGTGGAATAAGAGGGAAAAAGCAGCTTCTTATCCTTACTTTGATTCTAGGCACAGATATAATGATTTAAAAGAACCTAAATTTGTAAAAAGTATTTCACTAAATTCTCTTCCACGTTTATATCGCTTTTTAGATACACTAGTTACTGTTATTGAAAAAATCGGCGATAATGTAACTTCAAATTGGGATATTCAAATTGAAAAGGATATTGTTCGTTTTGAAGTTATAGAATCAACAGACAAAGTAAGTCATGAATTAACGAAAGAAGAAGCTAAAGAACTAGCAGAGTACAATGATAGCGTTAAGTTTAATAGATATGCTTTTAAACCAAGAATAAAGAAGTATGACTATATTCCAAATGGAAAATTTCGATTTAAGATAATAGATGGTAAATACATTAAAGATACTAAAGAATTCACACTTGAACAATCAATACCAGAAATAATTGTTTTAATTTACCAAGAGTATTATAAAGTTAAGAACTTACGACTTGAACGTGAAGAGAGAGCAAGACAATACGAAGAGGAGCAGGAGCGAAAAAGAAAATTACAAAATAGAATCGAAGAAGAGAAGAAGCGGACAATGTCTCTTCTTAATATGCTAGAAGATTTTAAAACAGCAAATGATTTAAGATTGATGGCTGATAAATTGGAGATAGCAGGGAAACTTAGTAAAGAGGAAATTGATTGGATTAGATCCAAAGTTGACTGGATAGACCCAATAGTTTCTTCAACAGATGAATTATTAGGAAATAGAAATCATGAAAATTCTAGAGAACAAAAAGAACAATATCTAAGTGAGAAAAGGTACTATTGGTAAATTTGCTTTTATAGAGCATAGTGTTATTGGAGTAAATGATTAACTATTGTAGTAATAAATCATTTTACACATTTATTTGAAATAAGCATTTGGTACAAGACAGTATATACTTTCGTTCTAAAGTTTAATTTTAAAAAACAACTCTATCCCTTTCGTTCTATAATATAGAAGTTTACTAGCACCACATGTTGAGTGTGTGAGTTTGTTAGTGAAACGTAGCTAATACTCAAAATAAAGAAACTAAAACTCCATTATTTTGAGATGACAACCTAAATTGGTTTTAAGGAGGTGTTATATTGATAGAAAGCAGACCTGAGTTTGATAAAATCGTATCCTTTGATGAGTTTAATAAATACTATTGGTATCGTGATGAACTTTCACAGATTTGCAAGTCATTAGGACTTGAATATAGAGGGACAAAGCAGGAACTAAATGATATTATTGAGCAGTACTTTAAGGGGAAGTTGATTAAAAAGTCATCAATAAAAAGGAAAAAGAAACAAGTAGAAGCTATTAGCTTAGATACACCCTTGTTTGAATGTGGATTCTCTTTTAACACTCACTTTAGAGAATATTTCTCAACTTTAACTGGTGTTTCGCCATTTAAATTTACTGCTGATATGGCTACAGCTTGGAGAAAAGTAAAAAGAGAAAATGATTTGAGTTTTACAATCCAAGATATGCTAAAAGTCTATTATGGAAATTCAGATTATGCTAAATATGATCATTCGGTTTGTCAATGGAATCAGTTTTTAAAGGATTTCTGTGCAGACGAAAATAGTCGCACCTACTCGAACAAACTAAAAGTAGCTTCTATTCTTTGGAAAGAAGTCCGAGACTCAAAGAATGAAAAAGTTTATTCAAAGAATCTTTTGACTGAATATGCTGATAAAATAAACGAGTATGGGAAATAGGAAAATCAGTCTAAACCAAGAGTTCACAAGGAGGAATCTTATGCTAGGAGCAATTATTGGAGATATTGTCGGTTCTGTTTACGAATGGAACAATATCAAAATAAAAGACTTTCCTTTATTTCGGAAGGACTGCTTTTTTACAGATGACACGGTTATGACCTGTGCTGTTGCAGAAGCGATTATGAATGGGGGACAAAAAGACGACTTCATTGACGCGATGAAGAAATATGGCAGACTGTCTCCAGATGCTGATTATGGTGCTCGGTTTAATGCGTGGCTAAAGAGCGATAACCGTGAGCCTTATAATAGCTTTGGGAATGGTTCGGCTATGCGTGTTTCTCCATGCGCTTGGGACATGGACTGTAGTTTTTATGCGAGAACCGGAATGTGGCCATCATCTAGAGAACTTGCGAGCCTTTCTGCAGAGGTAACCCATAATCATCCAGAAGGTGTCAAAGGTGCTATGGCTACAGTTGATGCTATCTTTCTTTGTCGTTTTTACTTTGGTGGTTATTGTAGAGAATACGAGCAACCAATTAATGACCATCATACAGAGTGTAAAAGACGGATTAAGGATTATATAGAGAAGACATACGGCTACAATCTATCTCAAACTTTAGATGAAATCCGTCCTAACTATCGTTTTAACGAAACATGTCAAGAAACTGTCCCTCAAGCTATTATTGCCTTTCTTGAAAGTAGAGACTTCGAAGATGCGATAAGAAATGCCATCTCACTTGGTGGTGACAGTGATACACTCGCAGCAATCACTGGCAGCATAGCAGAGGCAGCATATAGTATTCCTGATTGGATAAAGGATAAGGCCTATTCTTACTTGGATAACCCCTTAAAGGATGTAGTCATTAGATGGGAAAATAGAATAAAAGCATTTTAATCTCCAGTACATCATATTTCTCTTTTCCGTATTTTCATTGTATAATAAGATTACATTTACTTACATATGGCGAAATGTAAACATTTCTATTTAAAATTAAGGAGAAATTAATGAAAAAAGCAATGGTAATTATCAACCCTACCTCTGGTGGCGAGAAGGCTTTGGATTATAAAGAAAAGCTGGAGAATAAAGCAAAAGAATACTTTGAGCACGTAGAAACCAAAATTACCGAAAAAGCTTTGGATGCAACACATTTTGCTGAAGAAGCTTCTCGTGAGCAGTACGATGCAGTGGTTGTGTTTGGTGGAGATGGGACTGTCAACGAAGTCATTTCGGGTATTGCTGAGAGAGACTACATTCCTAAGTTAGGGATTATCCCAGGTGGGACGGGTAACCTCATTACAAAACTGTTGGAAATCAATCAAGACATCGATGGCGCGATTGATGAACTGGATTTTAACTTAACCAATAAGATTGATATCGGTAAAGCAAATGATAACTATTTTGGTTATATCTTTAGTATCGGTTCTCTACCTGAGGCGATTCACAATGTTGAAATCGAGGACAAGACAAAATTCGGTATTTTAGCCTATGCTGTAAATACCATGAAGTCTGTTATGACGGATCAGGTCTTTAATATTAATGTCGAGACAGAAAATGGAAATTATGTAGGTGAAGCTAGTCATGTTTTGGTTCTCTTGACAAATTACTTCGCTGATAAGAAAATCTTTGAAGAAGACAAAGATGGCTATGCCAATATTTTGATTCTAAAAGATGCTTCAATATTTTCTAAATTATCCGTTATTCCTGACTTACTAAAAGGAGATGTTGTCGGCAATGATAATATTGAGTATATCAGAGCGCGTAATATTAAGATCTCTTCAGATAGTGAATTGGAGTCAGATGTTGACGGTGATAAATCGGATAACCTACCTGTAGAAATCAAAGTCCTAGCTCAGAGAGTAGAAGTATTTTCAAAACCGAAAGAGTAGAAGGTAAAAATTAGTTTATTATTCACAACGAAATTAAGTTCTATATCAATGATTGGAGGAGGAATGAATTCTCTATTTGATGAATTTCGAACAATTTGTTCTCATTTAAACCAAATCGGAATCACACCGACGCTCATGGGGTCTTTGGGTTTTGAATACCGTTCAAATGAAGAATGGAGGCCGTCTGACATTGACATTCATGTGCCTGGTGATCCTAGAGGTTGGGAAGCACCTGATCATCTCAGAATTTATGAGTGGGACAAGATAATGAAAGTGATGAAACATTTAGGCTACGCCTTAATAGATATTCATGAACATGAATTCCAAAAAGATGGTCTGAGTGTTGAATTCGGAAGTATCGATTCTTTACCAGATTTTGCAGGAGTTTCGGAATCGGATATAGAGCTGATTCATCTCGATGACATCACTTTTCGCGTTCCAAGTTTGGAACAGTTTTTAAGCATTTACAAGGCTTCTTCCCAAGATTCTTATCGAAATGAGCACAATAACAATAAGGATTTTAAAAAAATAGAGTGGTTGCAAAGATATTTGTAAATCATCATTTGAAAAGTAGCAAGTTGTAAGACTGGCTACTTTTTTATTTATAGAACCAAACCACTAGAATCTACGGACAAGCCTTGAAAATAAAATACGAAAGTAGTATACTAGAATCACAATTATGAAAACGTTTGCGTAAAATTGGAATTAAAACTCTAGGAGACAAATTAATGGAATTAAGTGCTATTTACCATAGACCTGAGTCAGAGTATGCCTATCTTTACAAGGATAAGAAACTTCATATTCGGATTAGAACTAAGAAAGGGGATATTGAAAGCATCAACTTGCATTATGGTGATCCTTTTATTTTTATGGAGGAGTTCTATCAAGATACAAAGAAAATGGCCAAGATAACTTCTGATGCCTTATTTGACCATTGGCAGGTTGAAGTGTCCGTCGACTTTGCACGTATCCAGTATCTCTTTGAACTCAAGGATACAGAAGGCCAAAGCATTTTGTATGGCGATAAAGGGTGTGTGGAAAATTCTCTAGAAAATCTTCATGCCATTGGAAACGGATTTAAGTTGCCTTATCTTCATGAAATTGATGCCTGTATGGTTCCTGACTGGGTTTCAAATACGGTATGGTATCAGATATTTCCTGAGAGATTTGCTAATGGAAATGCTCTATTAAACCCAGAAGGGACTTTAGACTGGGATTCATCTATCACACCTAATAGTGATGATTTCTTTGGTGGTGATTTACAGGGGATTGTTGACCATCTGGATTACTTGCAAGACTTGGGTATTACTGGACTTTATCTTTGTCCTATCTTTGAATCTACGAGCAATCATAAGTACAATACGACAGATTACTTTGAAATTGACCGTCATTTTGGAAATAAGGAGACCTTTCGGGAGCTGGTCGAGGAAGCGCATCAGCGAGGTATGAAAATCATGCTGGATGCTGTATTTAACCATATTGGTTCGCAATCACCTCAATGGCAAGATGTTGTCGAAAATGGTGAGCAATCTGCTTATAAGGATTGGTTCCATATTCAACAATTCCCAGTGACGACTGATAAGCTTGCTAATAAGAGGGAGCTACCTTATCATGCTTTTGGTTTCGAGGACTATATGCCTAAGCTAAATACAGCCAATCCAGAGGTCAAGGACTATCTTTTAAAGGTTGCGACTTATTGGATTGAAGAGTTTAATATCGATGCTTGGCGTTTGGATGTGGCTAATGAGATTGACCATCAGTTCTGGAAGGATTTTCGTAAGGCAGTTTTAGCTAAAAGGCCTGATCTTTATATCCTTGGAGAAGTCTGGCATACGTCTCAGCCTTGGCTAAATGGCGATGAGTTCCATGCTGTTATGAATTATCCCTTATCTGATAGCATCAAAGAGTATTTCTTACGAGGTGTTAAGAAGACAGACCAGTTCATCGATGAAATCAATGGCCAATCTATGTATTACAAACAGCAGATTTCAGAGGTTATGTTTAATCTCTTGGATTCTCATGATACAGAACGTATTTTGTGGACGGCCAATGAGGATGTTCAACTGGTTAAATCAGCCCTAGCCTTTCTCTTTTTACAAAAAGGAACACCTTGCATCTATTACGGAACAGAGTTAGCTTTAACCGGAGGACCAGACCCAGATTGTCGACGTTGTATGCCTTGGGAACGTGTATCAAGTGACAGTGATATGCTGAATTTCATGAAGAAGCTAATCAAGATTCGCAAACACACATCATCAACCATTCAGCATGGTAAGTATAGCCTTCAAGAAATCAAAGCTGATGTAGTAGCTTTGGAATGGAAATACGATGGACAGGTCCTAAAAGCAATATTCAACCAATCAAAAGAAGAGTATCTTTTAGAGAAGGAAACCGTAGCACTAGCAAGCAATTGCCAAGAATCGGAGAATCAGCTTGTCATCTCTCAAAAAGGATTTGTGATTTTCTAAAAAGTAGTGGATGAAGATTAGGGTCTTAAGTTCAATTTATATAGTATAATAAGGCTAGTTACTAAACCTTTAAAAGGAGAAGAAGATGAAGAAATCAAGAAAATTAGCGACATTAGGAATCTGTTCTGTCTTATTTTTAGGCTTGGTAGCTTGTCAACAACAAAATACTACTTCTGAACGGACGAATCAAAGGCAAACCAGTTCAGCTAAAGTTCCATGGAAAGCTTCATACACCAACCTAAACAATCAGGTAAGTACAGAAGAGGTCAAATCTCTCTTATCAGCCCATTTGGATCCAAATAGTGTTGATGCATTTTTTAATCTTGTAAATGATTATAATACCATTGTCGGCTCGACAGGTTTATCAGGAGATTTCACTTCCTTTACTCACACCGAATACGATGTTGAAAAAATTAGCAACCTTTGGAATCAAAAGAAGGGCGATTTCGTTGGTACAAACTGTCGTATCAATAGTTATTGTCTTTTGAAAAATTCAGTCACCATTCCAAAACTTGAAAAAAATGACCAATTGCTTTTCATAGATAACGATGCGATTGATAAGGGAAAGGTCTTTGATTCACAAGATAAGGAAGAATTTGATATTCTATTTTCGAGAGTTCCAACTGAAGCAACGACGGATGTCAAGGTTCACGCTGAAAAGATGGAAACATTCTTCTCCCAGTTTCAATTTAACGATAAAGCTCGAATGTTATCTGTAGTCTTGCACGATAATCTGGATGGTGAGTATCTGTTTGTCGGCCACGTTGGGATCTTAGTACCTGCTGATGATGGCTTCTTATTTGTAGAAAAATTGACTTTCGAAGAGCCCTACCAAGCGATTAAATTTGCCAGCAAGGAAGATTGCTACAAGTATTTAGGCACCAAATATGCGGATTACACAGGTGAGGGACTGGCTAAGCCTTTCATCATGGATAATGATAAGTGGGTTAAGCTTTAATAGTGGTATAATATGACAGTAATTCTAGAACTGTTATTTATATTGTTGATGAGTTTGTAGGTTATTTCAATCATTAATAGCCAGAAACCACTCTTTAGAGTATTGCACATATTTCAAAACAGTCCATTTGTAGTTTTATCCGGATTGGTATATAATTTAAGGTAAAGAAAATAGGAGGTTTACTCGAATGGAATTAAAAGATTTTACAGAAAAAGAACAGGAAATGATTAAGAAGGGGCTGACTACGTCTAAGATTAGTGACAAGGAAACTGCTGAGAAGATTCTTGCTCTAGTACCACAAGACTTGATTAAGCGAATCCCATTTTTCGTCAGAAAACATGCTACGACACGTACGATTAAACGCATTTCAATTGAACACCCTGAACTCTACGCTGCAGCTCAAACAAGTGGTGAGATTCCTGAAAAAGAACGCGAAGAATTACGTCAGATTATCACGACCATCTTTGAACAAAAAATGAATAAGCATAGTATTCGTTAAATACAAAATCTGAGAACTAGAGCCTTCTAGTTCTTTTTATATCCGCTTTCGCATTATACAGTTTATAAAAATCTATATAAAATATTATATTTCCGAACAAAAATAGATATTTTTTTTAAAAAGTACTTTACAGAGTGTTAGAAGTATGTTATATTAATAAAGCTTAGAAAATGAGATGATGTTTTCTAGCAAATATAAACCCGAGTAAAAAACGCCTACGGACAGGCAGGGTTGAATGCCGAAGCGTGGTTGAAAAACCACATTATTGATAGGGTTAAAAGCCTACTTTTATAAGTTGATGTTAGGACACTTATCCTAATTCATAAATTTTTAGTGTGGTGAAAGCACACGTCATCTTGTGAAACGATCAATAAAGTACGTAATATTTGCTACTAGAGAGTTAGGAAACATCGGGAACAGACATACTCAACAGAAACAAACATAAAAACGTCAGAAGATTGCAGAGCAGGTGAAAACCTGCTCTTTTTTCATGAGTCAACCTTTAGTCGCCTTTGTCTTCTTGAAGCGCTAAAAATACGGTAAAGGAGTATGTCTTGAAAGAGTTAGATCAAAACAAAGCCCCAATTTATGAGGCATTGGTGAAGTTACGCAAGAAAAGGATTGTTCCCTTTGATGTTCCAGGTCACAAGCGTGGACGGGGAAATCCAGAACTTGTCGAACTGTTAGGAGAAAAATGTGTAGGCATTGATGTCAATTCAATGAAACCCTTGGATAATTTAGGGCATCCCATTTCGATCATTCGGGATGCAGAGGAGTTGGCAGCTGATGCTTTTGGAGCAGCCCATGCCTTTCTCATGATTGGGGGAACAACTTCATCGGTGCAGACTATGATTCTGTCAACCTGCAAGGCAGGAGATAAGATTATTCTGCCACGTAATGTCCACAAATCTGCTATTAATGCGCTGGTTATATGTGGTGCCATTCCCATCTACATAGAGATGAGTGTAGATCCTAAGATTGGTATCGCTTTAGGTCTTGAAAATGACCGAGTAGCCAAAGCCATAAAGGACCATCCAGATGCCAAGGCCATTTTGATTAACAATCCTACTTACTACGGAATCTGTTCAGACCTAAAGGGGTTGACAGAAATGGCTCATGAAGCTGGCATGATGGTTTTGGTAGATGAGGCCCACGGAGCGCACTTACATTTTACTGATAAACTTCCAATTTCTGCTATGGATGCAGGTGCTGATATGGCGGCGGTTTCTATGCATAAGTCTGGTGGGAGTTTGACCCAAAGTTCGCTTCTTTTAATCGGGGAGCAGATGAATCCTGAATACGTACGTCAGATTATCAATCTTACCCAGTCAACATCTGCCTCTTACTTGTTGATGGCTAGTTTAGATATTTCACGTCGCAACTTGGCCCTTCGTGGTAAAGAGTCGTTTGAGAAGGTCATTGAGCTATCCGAGTACGCTCGTCGTGAAATCAATGCCATTGGTGGTTACTATGCCTACTCAAAAGAGTTAATAGATGGTGTTTCGGTTTGCGATTTTGACGTAACTAAGCTGTCAGTTTACACTCAGGGTATTGGCTTAACAGGTATCGAGGTTTATGACCTCCTACGAGACGAATACGACATTCAGATCGAGTTTGGTGATATTGGCAATATCTTGGCCTATATTTCGATTGGTGACCGCATCCAAGACATCGAGCGCTTAGTCGGTGCTTTGGCTGATATCAAGAGACTCTATTCACGAGATGGGAAGGACTTGATAGCTGGAGAATATATTCAGCCAGAGTTGGTCCTTTCTCCTCAGGAAGCCTTCTATTCAGAGAGAAGAAGTTTGTCTTTAGACGAATCTGTTGGACAAGTCTGTGGGGAATTTGTCATGTGCTATCCTCCAGGAATCCCTATCTTGGCTCCTGGAGAACGCATTACACGAGAAATTGTAGACTATATCCAATTTGCTAAGGAACGTGGTTGTTCCCTCCAAGGGACGGAAGATCCCGAGGTCAATCACATCAACGTCATTAAGAGAAAGGAGAACTAGATGGATTTATGGTTTTCTGAAGTTCATACTCCAGATGTGAAATTGTCCCTGAGAACAGCCAAGCAACTCTACGCTGGTAAAAGTGAATGGCAGGATATAGAAGTCTTGGATACACCAGCTTTTGGAAAGATTTTGATTTTAAATGGGCACGTCTTGTTCTCAGATGCAGATGATTTTGTCTACAATGAAATGACCGTTCATGTTCCCATGGCTGTGCACCCAAATCCCAAGAAAGTCTTGGTTATTGGAGGTGGTGACGGTGGTGTTGCCCAAGTATTAACACTCTATCCTGAACTGGAACAAATCGATATTGTGGAACCAGATGAGATGTTGGTTGAGGTCTGTCGTGAGTATTTCCCAGATTTTGCCGCAGGGCTAGACGATCCTCGTGTTACCATTTACTACCAAAATGGGCTACGCTTTTTGCGAAACTGTGAAGATGACTATGATATTATCATAAACGATGCGACGGATCCATTTGGACATACGGAAGGGCTCTTTACCAAGGAATTTTACGGAAACAGTTACAGAGCATTGAAAGAAGACGGAATCATGATTTATCAGCATGGGAGTCCTTTCTTTGACGAAGATGAGTCAGCTTGTCGAAGCATGCACCGCAAGGTCAATCAAGCCTTTCCAATCAGTCGGGTCTATCAGGCCCATATTCCAACTAGCCCAGCTGGCTATTGGTTGTTTGGATTTGCATCGAAAAAATACCACCCTGTCAAAGATTTTGACAAGGAAGGCTGGAAAAAACGCCAGCTTTTCACAGAATACTACACTGCAAACTTACACGTGGGAGCCTTTATGTTGCCCAAGTATGTTGAGGACATTTTAGAAGAAGAGGAAGGAAAAAAATGAGTCGTTTACTAGTTATTGGATGTGGGGGCGTTGCCCAAGTTGCTATTTCAAAGATTTGTCAAGATAGCGAAACCTTTACAGATATTATGATTGCTAGCCGTACTAAGTCAAAATGTGATGACTTGAAAGCGAAGCTAGAAGGTAAAACAAGTACCAAGATTGAAACAGCTGCTCTTGATGCTGATAAGGTTCAAGAAGTGATTGCCCTGATTGAAAGCTATAAACCAGAAGCTGTTTTGAACGTAGCTTTACCATATCAAGATTTAACAATTATGGATGCTTGTTTGACAACAGGTGTTCACTATATCGATACAGCAAACTACGAAGCAGAAGACACAGAAGACCCTGAATGGCGTGCCATCTACGAAAAACGCTGTAAGGAACTTGGTTTTACAGCTTACTTTGACTACTCATGGCAGTGGGCTTATCAGGAGAAATTCAAAGAAGCTGGCTTGACCGCTCTTCTTGGTTCTGGTTTTGACCCAGGTGTGACTAGTGTCTTTTCTGCTTACGCACTTAAACACTATTTTGATGAAATCCACTATATCGACATTTTAGACTGTAATGGTGGTGACCACGGTTATCCGTTTGCAACAAACTTTAACCCAGAAATCAATCTACGCGAGGTTTCTGCGCCAGGTTCTTACTGGGAAGATGGGAAATGGGTTGAGGTTGAAGCCATGTCTATCAAGCGTGAGTACGATTTCCCTCAAGTTGGACAAAAAGACATGTATCTCCTTCACCACGAAGAAATTGAATCATTAGCCAAAAATATTCCAGGTGTTAAACGTATTCGATTCTTTATGACCTTTGGTCAATCTTATCTAACGCACATGAAATGCTTGGAAAACGTTGGTCTCCTTCGTACGGATACCATTAACTTTAACGGTCAAGAAATTGTACCAATCCAATTTTTGAAAGCCTTGCTTCCAGATCCTGCCAGCCTTGGCCCACGTACAGTTGGAAAAACCAATATCGGCTGTATCTTTACAGGTGTCAAAGATGGTGTTGAAAAGACCATTTACATCTATAATGTTTGCGACCATCAGGAATGTTACGCAGAAGTTGGTTCACAAGCCATTTCTTACACGACTGGTGTTCCAGCTATGATTGGGACAAAATTGGTTATGAACGGTACTTGGAAACAACCTGGAGTTTACAATCTTGAAGAATTGGATCCAGATCCATTCATGGAAGCTTTGAATGAGTATGGTTTACCTTGGGTTGTGGTTGAAAATCCACAAATGGTGGACTGATGAAGTTAGAACAAGTACCAACACCAGCTTACGTCATTGACTTGGCAAAGTTAGAAGCCAATTGCCGCATTCTACAATATGTTCAAGAAGAAGCAGGTTGCAAGGTTTTGCTTGCCCAGAAGGCATATTCTCTTTATAAAACCTATCCCATGATTAGCCAGTACCTATCTGGTACGACAGCTAGTGGACTCTATGAAGCGAAGCTGGCTAGAGAAGAATTTACGGGGGAAGTCCATGTCTTTGCGCCTGCTTTCAAGAATACGGACTTGGAGGAATTGCTTGAGATAACGGACCATATCGTCTTTAACTCGGAGAGACAGTTGCGTAAGCATGGGGCTCGTTGTCGAGAGACTGGTATTAGTGTCGGTTTACGTCTCAATCCTCAGTGTTCAACTCAAGGAGATCACGCGCTCTATGACCCTTGTGCACCTGGATCTCGTTTTGGAGTTACTCTAGACAAGATACCAAGTGATTTGTTGGATTTAGTGGACGGTCTTCATTTTCATACCCTTTGTGAGCAAGGTTCAGATGATTTAGAGACAACCTTGAAAGCAGTAGAAGCGCAGTTTGGATCCTATTTGCATCAAGTTAAATGGCTCAATATGGGTGGTGGACACCACATCACCAGAGAAGACTACGATGTAGATTTGCTGATTTCTGAAATCAAGCGTATCCGAGAAACTTACAATCTTGAAGTCTATATTGAGCCGGGTGAAGCCATTGCGCTCAATGCAGGTTATCTAGCAACTGAAGTATTGGATATTGTAGAAAACGGCATGGAAATCTTGGTTTTAGATGCCTCCGCGACCTGCCATATGCCTGATGTACTTGAGATGCCCTATCGCCCACCTTTGAGAAATGGCTTTGAGGCACAGGAAAAAGCCCATACCTATAGACTTTCTTCAAATACCTGTCTGACGGGTGATGTGATTGGCGATTATAGTTTTGAAAATCCAGTTCAAATCGGTGATAGACTTTATTTTGAAGATATGGCCATTTATTCTTTTGTCAAAAATAATACCTTTAATGGTATTGGATTACCAAGTCTCTATCTTATGGACGAGCAGGGTGACTGCAGCTTAGTTAAAGCCTTTGGATATCAAGATTTTAAAGGGAGATTATCATGATGGACAGTCCCAAAAAATTAGGCTATCGCATGCCAGCAGAGTACGAACCCCATCATGGTACCCTCATGATATGGCCGACTCGACCAGGATCATGGCCTTTTCAAGGAAAAGCTGCTAAAGCAGCATTTAGTCAGATTATAAAAACCATTGCAGAAGGGGAAAGAGTCTATCTTTTGGTGAAGCAGGATTATCTATCTGAAGCCCAATCTTATCTTGGAGACAAGGTTGTTTATTTAGACATTCCCACTAATGATGCCTGGGCGCGTGATACAGGTCCGACCATTCTCGTCAATGATAAAGGCCAGAAATTAGCCGTGGATTGGTCTTTCAATGCTTGGGGTGGAGCAGTCGATGGTCTTTATAAAGACTATGAAGATGATGACCAAGTAGCCAGTCGTTTTGCTGAGGCCTTGGAAATGCCTGTTTACGATGCCAAACCTTTTGTACTGGAAGGAGGCGCAATCCATAGCGATGGTCAAGGAACCATTCTCGTTACTGAAAGTTGCCTTCTCAGTCTTGGTCGCAATCCTCATCTTAGTAAGGAAGAAATCGAAAATACCTTATTAGAGTGCCTTGGAGCCGAAAAAGTTATCTGGCTTCCTTATGGTATTTATCAGGACGAAACCAATGAACACGTTGACAATGTTGCTTCCTTTGTTGGTCCTGCTGAGCTTGTTTTGGCTTGGACAGATGATCAAAATGATCCCCAGTATGCCATGTCAAAAGCAGATCTCGAACTCTTAGAACAAGAGACAGATGCAAAAGGTCGTCACTTTACTATTCATAAATTGCCTATCCCTGCAGTTCGACAAGTTGTGACAGAAGAGGATTTGCTAGGCTACATCTATGAAGAAGGAGAAGAAGAGCGATACGCAGGTGAACGACTAGCAGCTTCCTACGTAAACTTTTATATCGCCAACAAGGCTGTCCTTGTTCCCCAGTTTCAGGATAAAAACGACCAAGTGGCCTTAGATATCCTCAGCAAGTGTTTTCCAGACCGTAAAGTTGTCGGAATACCAGCTAGAGATATTCTCTTAGGCGGTGGCAATATCCACTGTATCACCCAACAAATCCCAGAATAGGAGAAAAAGATGAGAAATGTAAAAGTTGCAGCGATTCAAATGCAATGTGCCAAGGATGTAGCAACAAATATCCAAACAGCAGAGCGTTTAGTACGTCAGGCTGCAGAACAAGGCGCACAAATCATTCTCTTACCAGAGTTATTTGAACGTCCTTATTTCTGTCAGGAACGCCAGTATGACTACTACCAGTATGCCCAGTCGGTGACAGAAAATACAGCCATTCAGCATTTTAAAGTACTTGCTAAGGAACTAGAAGTTGTTTTACCGATCAGTTTCTATGAAAAAGATGGCAATATCTTGTATAATTCTATTGCAGTTATTGACGCTGATGGGGAAGTGCTGGGTGTTTATCGAAAGACTCACATACCAGACGACCATTACTATCAAGAGAAGTTCTATTTCACACCTGGCAACACAGGCTTCAAGGTCTGGGATACTCGCTATGCTAAGATTGGTATTGGTATCTGTTGGGATCAATGGTTTCCTGAAACAGCGCGCTGTCTTGCGTTAAATGGTGCTGAATTGCTCTTTTATCCAACCGCTATCGGTTCAGAGCCGATTTTGGATACAGATAGTTGTGGTCATTGGCAACGTACCATGCAAGGGCACGCAGCAGCTAATATTATTCCAGTCATCGCAGCCAATCGTTATGGATTAGAGGAAGTCACTCCTAGTGAGGAAAATGGTGGACAGAGTTCCAGTCTTGACTTCTACGGTTCATCCTTTATGACGGATGAAACAGGAGCTATTCTAGAGCAAGCTGAAAGACAAGCTGAAGCTGTTCTGTTAGCTACTTATGACCTAGACAAGGGAGCAAGCGAACGCCTAAACTGGGGCTTGTTTCGAGATAGAAGACCAGAAATGTATCAACGTATTACGGACTAGTAGGAGAGAAATGAGAGATTCATTCTGCTAGATTAACTTCTTATTTTCAACTATAAGGATACTATGTTGTCTAGTAAGTGGATTTTATATTTTAACCCTCTAAGGCTTTCTCGCGCTTTGATGCGAGGAGCTTTTCTGTTTAAGCTTTATCAATAAAACATGCTATAATAGTTGCAGAAAGGTTGGTATTTATGGCTAGGATATTGGTTATTGAAGACAATAGTGACATTCAAGAGATTTTGCGAACACTTCTTACTGAGGAGCATGAGGTGATTCAAGCCTTTTCTGGTACAGAAGGAATCATGCTTTTTGACCAAGGTGGGATTGACCTCGTTTTGCTAGATATCATGCTTCCTGGGAAAAATGGGGATCAGGTTTTAAAAGCCATCAGGGAACAAAGTCAAATTCCAGTCATTATGCTAACAGCTTTGAGCGATAAGAAGTTAATCAGTCAATACCTCTTAGACGGTGCCAATGATTATATAGTGAAACCTTTTGATTTGAATGAAGTCTTTGCAAGAGTTACTGTTCAGTTACGTCAAAGTGCAGAAAAACAGCCTGCAGAAATTGTAAAAACTGAAAATCTGCCACAAAACTTGAAAAATATCCAGTTTGATGCCGAAAGTTTTGAAATCAAAAATAGTCAGGAAACGATTCGTCTTGCTAAGAAAGAATGCTTGATTCTCCAAACTCTCCTTAAACATCCTAAGAAAATTTTTACCAAAGAAGAACTTTATGAATTGGTCTGGGAGGATAGCTACCTACCTGGAGATAATACTCTCAATACGCATTTGAGTAATCTTCGAAAAAAATTAAACCAGCTTGATCCAAATCAAGAATATATTGAAACCATTTGGGGAGTTGGGGTAAGATTAAAAGGAGATAAGCAATGACCTACATGATAATCTTTATCCTATTGGTACTCCTAATTATTTTATCGATTGCATTGATTCGCTACCATCTAGCACTTAAAAACTTGAGTCAACAGATTGAAGATAAGATTCTCACGGGTAGTATGAAAAGAGTCGGAGTCAGCATTTTTTCCAAACATTTTTTACATCTCTACCAGCAGATTGAGAATCTATTTCAGGAAGTGGAACAATCTCGATTGGTTATGAAAAGGGAAAAACAGACTCTGGATATGGCCATCAGCAATATTGCCCATGATATCCGGACGCCTCTGACTATCGCTTCAGGCTACACCCAACAATTGATAAAGTCTCCTGAAAACAAAGCAGAAACCTTACAAAAAATAGCCCAGCATCTTGATTTAGTTTCTAAACGTTTGGAGGCTCTTCTAGAATATCGTCGTTTGATGGAAGGGGCTGTCAAACCGAAAATGGAAGAAGTTGATCTTTCAGCTTTTATCACCAAGAAGACTCTGGCTTATTATGATGTTTTTCAGGCGGCAAATATCACGCTTGATTTTAAGGTTGAAGCTGGTTTAACAACAAGGACTGATGAAGACTTGCTGGATCGAATTTTACAAAATTTGCTTGGAAATGTCCTCAAACATGGCAAGGAAGAAGCACTTCTATCTTTAAGAAAGGAAAAGGAACAGCTTGTCTTAGAGATTGCAAACCTTGTCAAACAGCCCATCAAAAGAATAGAAAATCTCAGCAACCGTTTTTATTCTGAAAATCTATCTGATACTGAAGAGTCCTCTGGTTTAGGCCTTTATATCACTGAGGAATTATGCCATCTTCTTGGTGCAGAGATGAAACTAAGCACAGATGGCCAGTGGTTGTCGGTTTTCATTTATTTTTAACGAAATAAACCTCCTCTGTAGGCTAGAGGAGGTCGTTTTATTATAGACTTTTCTTTTTGAAAACTGCCAGTCCACTTAGATTAAAAATTACAATAACAGCTAAGGTAACTATAAGTGTATAGAAAATGGATTCACTATTAGCAGTCATAGCATAGAAAAACTGCAAGGACAAATATGGCAAAATTTTGATACTTGGGAAGATGAGCATTGGCATAGAAAGGATGATAGAGCTAATCAGATATCCAATAAATACTGCAAGATAAGAATGACTAACATAGAGAATAAAGGAAACAATGGAAAGCCAAGCAAGGAGGCAAAGGAATTGAAGGAAAATGGTTATCAGTAGATTGCCAATAAAGCCATCAGGCATAGTGCCAAATCCATTTAAGATAGTTGCTGGAATAAAGGCAATAACAAGGCTGATGATAAGTTGCAATAGTGCAATACAAGCCACTACAAAGGCTTTAGCAAGGAAAAACTCTGTACGAGAAACACCTACTGTCAAACTATTTTTATAGAGCTTTCCGATTAAATCAACACCTAAAACTAGGCAAGTTAGAATAATACAGAGAAAAACGAGGTTTGAACCTTGACTAGATGCGTT